>NZ_CAKLBR010000008.1:0-219714 GCF_920984685.1 Pseudomonas sp. Leaf59
TCGACTTGGTCTACGACCGACAATTTAAAAGCTAGCGTGTAATCGCGTTGGCTGCGCCTTTTTCCCGTATCCATTGAGTCCTCCTGAAGAAAGGTCAGAAGGTGTAAACCTTATTCAGGACGGGACAGCGCTCACAAAAAAGCCCCAAGTGATCGGGGCTTTTTATGGGCGAGGCAATGAAGATCAGGGATCAGCCTTTGTAGGCAGCCACCGACTTCATGATCTCGGCGCGGGCGGCGTCTGCGTTGCCCCAGCCTTCGATCTTCACCCATTTGCCTTTTTCGAGGTCTTTGTAGTTCTCGAAGAAGTGTTTGATCTGCTCCAGCAACAGCGGTGGCAGGTCGGTGTATTCCTTCACGTCCACGTACAGCTGGGACAGCTTGTCGTGTGGCACCGCGATCACCTTGGCGTCGCCGCCGCCGTCGTCGGTCATGTTCAGGATGCCGACCGGGCGGGCGCGGATTACCGAGCCTGGCGTAACCGGGTAAGGGGTCACGACCAGCACGTCGAGGGGATCACCGTCGTCGGCCAGGGTGTTGGGGATGAAACCGTAGTTGGCCGGGTAGAACATCGGGGTGGCCATGAAACGGTCAACGAACAGGCAGTCGCTGTCTTTGTCGATTTCGTATTTGATCGGCGCGTGGTTGGCCGGAATTTCGATGGCGACGTAGATGTCGTTCGGCAGGTCTTTGCCAGCCGGAATCTTGCTGTAGCTCATTGGGCGTTGCCCCCGTAGTTGGCCATTGAACATGGCCGGATTGGCCTAAAAGTGGCGGCGATTATAGGCATATTCTGACGCCGATGCCATGCGCCAGACGTCGTACGGTCATTCAACCGGCGGCTGGTAGCGCGGGTCGTGGGCTTGCAGGTGGCGCAGGCGGGCCAGGGGATCCTGGCGATAAAAGCGGCTGAGTTGGGTGTACACCTGTGGATAACTGTCGACCAGCAAATCCGGGGCACTGAAAAAATATTCGCTGGTGACGGCAAAGAACTCCGCCGGGTTTTCCGCTGCATAGGGATCAATGACCGTCTCGATGTCGGGATCGGCATCCAGTTGGTGATTGAGGTCATCGAAGGCGTCTTGCATCACGCTGGCCCATTCCTGCACGCGCATATTCTTGTGCAGCGGCGGCAGGCCGTTGGCGTCGCCGGTGAGCATATCGAGCTTGTGGGCGAGCTCGTGAATCACCAGGTTGTAGCCTTCCCAATTGCCGCTGGCCAGCACCCCGGGCCAGGCGAGAATCACCGGGCCCTGTTGCCAGGCTTCGCCGCTGTGCTCGCCGTCCCACTCATGCTCCACGCCGCTGGCATCGCGATGGCGCTGGGGGCTGAGGAAGTCGTCGGGGTACAGCACGATTTCGTGGAAGCCTTGATACCAGTCGAGATCGCCCAGGTTCATCAGCGGCAACTGC
The DNA here is from genome assembly GCF_920984685.1 of Pseudomonas sp. Leaf59. NCBI lineage: Bacteria > Pseudomonadati > Pseudomonadota > Gammaproteobacteria > Pseudomonadales > Pseudomonadaceae > Pseudomonas > Pseudomonas sp. Leaf59. Next base: position 1,413 of record NZ_CAKLBR010000008.1, read on the forward strand.
GCCTGGGCGGCGAGCAGCAGGCGTTGCTCCTGGTGCAGGTCGACGCCGGGCAGGGCGGTGAGGTGTTTGTCGGCAAGGAAGAGGATGCAGGCTTCGCGCAACCACTGATCCTGTTCGGCGGTGAGGCCGTCGAGGAAGGTCAGGTGGCTGCGCACCCGCTGCCAGGTGTCATCGGCGATCGGGTGCCGGGCCAGCAGGCGCCGGCGACGCCAGGCGCTGAGGGACCACATGGCCGGTTACTGCGGCTTGGCTTCGGAGGAAGCGCGACCGAAACGGCTGCGGAACACGCCAATGATCATCGGCACCAGCGACAGCAGGATGATGAACACCACCAGCAGCGACAGGTTCTTCTTGATAAACGGCACGTTGCCGAAGAAGTAGCCCAGGGTCACCAGGCCACCGACCCAGAGAATGGTGCCCAGCACGCTGAACCCGAAGAAACGCGGGTAGGGCATTTTGGCGATGCCGGCCACAAACGGCGCAAAGGTGCGCAGGATCGGCAGGAAGCGCGCCAGGGTCACGGTTTTGCCGCCGTGCTTGTCGTAGAAGTCATGGGTTTTTTGCAGGTAGTCGCGGCGGAAGATCTTCGAGTTCGGGTTGCTGAACAGGCGTTCTCCGGCGGTTCGCCCGATGACATAGTTGGTGCTGTCGCCGAGGATCGCGGCCAGCATCAACAGGCCGCCGAGCAGTACCGGGTCCATGCCGCCACCGGCGGCGACGGCGCCAGCGATAAACAGCAGGGAATCACCCGGCAGGAAGGGCATGACCACCAGGCCCGTTTCGCAAAAAATGACCAGGAACAGAATGGCGTAAATCCACGGACCGTAGTTGGTTACCAGCATGTCGAGGTAAACGTCGAGATGCAGGATCAGGTCAAGCGGGTTGAAATCCATGGATGGCACCTGTGTGAACGGCCCGACTCGGCAGGCCTCTGCGGAGGCTCGGGCAATAAGGCTACAAGTGACTGTCGCATTTCTTACAACCCTGGAAAGGTCCGCATTATACGGATTGAGCGTTGAAAAGCGTGCTGCTTTTGTAGCGGGGCGTGTCGTGGTTGCCAATGTGGGATAGGCACCCACATTGAAGCTGCGAGAGGCTTTGGCGTCAGTCTTGGTTGATCGGCAGAACGTAATTCTTGAACTCGGTGTCTTCGCGAAAGCCGATCGACTCATAGGTTTTCTGCGCCACTTCATTGTCACTGCTGGTCGACACCCGCAGCCGCACCGCGTGGGTTTCCCTGGCCATTTTCTTCGCGGTGCGCATGAGGTTGTCGGCCACCAGTTGCCGGCGCGCATCCTCGGCCACATAGATGTCGTTGAGGATCCACACGCGCTTGAGCGACAGAGAGGAAAAGCTCGGGTACAGCTGGCAGAACCCCAGCAACCGCTTGTCGTCGTCATCGGCCAGCGCCAGGTAAATCACCGACTCTTTACGGCGCAGGCGCTTTTCCAGAAAGTCCCGCGACGAATCCGGAAACGGCAGCGCGCCGTAGAATTCACGGTATTTGACGAACAGCGGGGTCAACAGGTCCAGGTGTTCCAGGGTCGCTTGAGTAATCCGCATGCCAGGCCTCAACTTCCAAAGGATATGACCACAGGAGCGGCCGTGACTTGATGCTGCCTAACGACGCGAAAAAGCGCAATCGTGCCGCGATCAGTCCGTGGGTGGGCTAAGCAGGAAGTTTCCTTTCATCAGGTCGGGATCGTCGGATTCGAGGGTTTGCACTTGCGCCTCGTCCTTGAGATTGACCCCCGACAGCTGCCGGCGACACGCCTCTCGCATCAAGTAAAGCAGGCGATGGGCCGCCATGCCGTAGCTGAGGCCTTCCAGGCGCACGTTGGAAATGCAGTTGCGATTGGCGTCGTTGAGGCCCACCTTGGGGTTGTAGGTGAAATACAGGCCCAGGCTGTCCGGCGAGCTGAGCCCTGGCCGCTCGCCGATCAGGATCACCGTCATTTTGGCGCCGAGCAGCTGGCCGATTTCATCCGCCACGGCCACGCGGCCCTGCTCCACCAGAATAACCGGCGACAGGGACCACCCCTCGGCGTGGGTCTGTTCTTCCATGCGCGTCAGAAACGGCAGCGTATGTTTATGCACCGCCAGCGCCGACAAGCCATCGGCCACCACCACCGCCAGGTCCACGCCGCCGGGATTCGCTGCGGCGTAGTCGCGAAGGTGTTGGGCCGACTCATCACTTAAACGTCGACCCAGGTCCGGCCGTTGCAGGTAGCTGTGGCGGTCGGCGGCGGCGCTGTGCAGTAACAGGCTGTCGCGGCCGCGTTCGGCCAGTTGGCTGCTCAAGCCTGCGTGATCGAAGGGCAGGTGCACCGCATCCCGCGCCTGGGCGTGGGCGAATTGGAAGTCCAGTTGCGCACTGGTGGGCAGGCTGGTGCCGGTGCGGCCCAGAGCGATGCGTGCCGGGGTGAGGCGGCGCAATTGCAGCCACGGGTTGTCAGGCAGGTCGAGTGACACGGGTGGCTCCTTCATCCGAGTTGCGCCAGGGCGTGGCGGAACGCCGGTGGCAGGCTGTTGCCAAACTGCACCTTGCCATCGGCCTGGGTAAAGATGCCCATTTTGGCCAGCCACTGTTCGAATTCCGGCGCTGGCTTTAAACCTAATGTTTGGCGTGCGTACAAGGCATCGTGGAACGAGGTGGTCTGGTAGTTGAGCATGATGTCGTCGGAGCCGGGGATGCCCATGATGAAGTTGATCCCGGCCACGCCCAGCAGGGTCAGCAGGGTGTCCATGTCATCCTGGTCGGCTTCGGCGTGGTTGGTGTAGCAGATGTCGCAGCCCATGGGCACGCCGAGCAACTTGCCGCAGAAGTGGTCTTCAAGGCCGGCGCGGATGATCTGCTTGCCGTTGTACAGGTACTCGGGCCCGATAAAGCCGACCACGGTGTTGACCAGAAACGGCTTGAAATGCCGCGCCACCGCATAAGCGCGGGTTTCGCAGGTTTGCTGGTCGACGCCAAAGTGCGCGTTGGCGGACAAGGCACTGCCCTGGCCGGTTTCGAAATACATCAGGTTCTGGCCCAGGGTGCCGCGCTTGAGGCTCAAGCCTGCGTCGTAACCTTCCTGCAGCACGCTCAGGCTGATGCCGAAGCTGGCGTTGGCCGCCTCGGTGCCGGCAATCGACTGAAACACCAGGTCCAGCGGTACGCCACGGTTGATCGCCTCGATGGAGGTGGTGACGTGGGTCAGCACGCAGGCCTGGGTGGGGATTTCGTAGCGCTGGATGATTGCGTCGAGCATCTCCAGCATGGCGCAGATCGAGGCGGTGCTGTCGGTGGCCGGATTGATGCCGATCATGGCGTCGCCGTTGCCGTAGAGCAGGCCGTCGAGGATGCTCGCGGCGATGCCCGCCGGTTCGTCGGTGGGGTGGTTGGGTTGCAGGCGCGTCGACAGGCGCCCGCGCAGGCCCATGGTGCCGCGAAAGCGGGTGACCACGCGGATCTTCTGCGCCACCAGCACCAGGTCCTGCACGCGCATGATCTTGGAGACCGCCGCGGCCATTTCCGGTGTCAGCCCGGGCGCCAGGGCGCGTAGGGAATGTTCGTCGGCTGCATCGCTGAGCAGCCAGTCGCGCAGGCCGCCCACGGTCAGGTGGCTGACCACGGCAAAGGCTTGTTTGTCGTGGGTGTCGATGATCAGCCGGGTGACTTCGTCGCGTTCATACGGGATCAGCGCTTCTTCGAGAAAGTGCTTGAGCGGGATGTTCGCCAGGGCCATTTGCGCCGCGACCCGTTCACCGTCGTTCTGCGCGGCGACGCCTGCGAGGACGTCACCGGAACGGGCCGGGCTGGCCTTGGCCATCACGTCCTTGAGGCTGTCGAAGCGGTAGGTTTGCGCACCCACCGCGTGGGAAAAACTTGCCATACAGTGTCTCCTTGGCGACGCAGGCAGCGCCCGCGTCGAGGTTTACGGCAGTTCAGTGCAAGGCGGCCTCTGCGGCCTGGATCGCCGCGAATTCTTCTTCGGGCGTGCCTGCTACCAAGTGATGCCGGCTGTAGAAAGCAAAGTAAGCAATTAATACTCCATAGATGATCGCGGCGCCAATCACCACCCGTGGATCCACCAGAAAGCCCGCCACCACGGCCACGCAGGCCAGTACCAGCGCCACGCCCGAGGTGAAGATGCCGCCCGGCGTGCGGTACGGACGGTCCATTTTGGGGCGGCGAATGCGCAGGGTGATGTGTGCGGCCATCATCAGCACGTAGGAAATGGTCGCGCCAAACACGGCCACCAGGATCAGCAAGTCGCCCTGGCCGGTCAGCGACAGGCCAAAGCCGATGATGCCGGGGATCACCAGCGCCAGTACCGGCGCCTTGCTCTTGTTGGTCTCGGACAACTTGCGCGGCAGGTAGCCGGCACGGGACAAGGCAAAAATCTGCCGGGAATAGGCATAGATGATCGAGAAAAAGCTCGCGATCAGTCCTGCCAGCCCGACCAGGTTGACGAAGCTGCCCATCCAGGTCGAACCGCCGTACGCCAGGGCCAGCGCCTCAACCAGCGGGTTGCCGGATTTGACCAGCGCATAGGTGCCGGCGCCGCCCGGCGCAATCACCAGAATCAACAAGGCAAAACTGGTGAGCACCACAATGGCGCCGATCAGGCCGCGCGGCAGGTCGCGCTTGGGGTTGCGGGTTTCTTCGGCGGCCAGCGGCACGCCTTCCACCGCAAGGAAAAACCAGATGGCATAAGGGATCGCAGCCCACACGCCGACGTAGCCGAACGGCAGGAAGCTGCTGGCGCCTCGCGCTTCGGTCACCGGCATGTCCAGCAGGTTGGCGACACTGAAGTGCGGCACCATCGATACCAGAAACACGCCCAGGGCAATGGCGGCGACGGCGGTGATCACAAACATCAGCTTCAGCGCTTCGCCCACGCCGAAGATATGGATGCCGATAAAGAGGATGTAGAACGCCAGATAAATCATCCAGCCGCCAATGCCGAACAGCGACTCGCAATAGGCGCCAATAAACACCGCGATGGCGGCGGGGGCAATGGCGTATTCGATAAGGATGGCGGTGCCGGTAAGGAACCCGCCCCAGGGTCCGAAGGCGCTGCGGGCAAAGCCGTAGCCGCCACCGGCGGTAGGAATCATGGAAGACAGCTCGGCCAGGGAAAAACACATGCACAGGTACATGGTGGCCATCAGCAACGTGGCGAGAAACATGCCGCCCCAGCCACCCTGGGCCAGGCCGAAATTCCAGCCGGCGTAGTCGCCGGAAATCACGTAGGCAACGCCCAGGCCGACCAGCAGCACCCAGCCGGCGGCGCCTTTTTTCAGTTCGCGTTGTTGGAAGTAGTCGCTGTCGACGTTTTCGAAGTCGACGGAGGAGCGAGTGGGTTCGCTGGACATGAGGAAGTACCTTCCATTCTTATTGTTTTTAACTCGGCCTATATAGGCCGAATACACATCGCAAGTACCTGTGGAGATCCAAATGTGGGAGGGGGCTTGCTCCCGATAGCGGTGGGTCAGTGGCACACAGAGTGGCTGACACACTGCAATCGGGAGCAAATCCCCTCCCACAGGGACTTGCATTGCAGTCAGAAAATCAGAAGAAGCCCAGCGGATTAATGTCGTAGCTCACCAGCAAGTTCTTGGTCTGCTGGTAGTGATCCAACATCATCTTGTGGGTCTCACGGCCCACGCCGGACTTTTTGTAACCACCGAATGCCGCATGCGCCGGGTACAGGTGGTAGCAGTTGGTCCACACACGGCCCGCCTTGATCGCGCGGCCCATGCGATACGCGCGGTTGATATCGCGAGTCCACAGACCAGCGCCCAGGCCAAACTCGGTGTCGTTGGCAATGGCCAGGGCTTCGGCTTCGTCCTTGAAGGTGGTGATGCTCACCACCGGGCCGAAGATTTCTTCCTGGAACACACGCATCTTGTTGGTGCCCTTGAGCAGGGTCGGCTGGATGTAATAGCCGCCGGCCATGTCCCCCGCCAGTTTCTCCACCTTGCCACCGGTCAGCAGCTCGGCGCCTTCGCCCTTGGCGATTTCCAGGTAGGACAGAATCTTGTCGAACTGTTGCTCGGATGCCTGGGCGCCGACCATGGTGTCGGTGTCCAGCGGGTCGCCACGTTTGATCGACTCGACCTTTTTCATCACCACTTTCATGAAGTCGTCGTAGATCGACTCTTCCACCAGCGCGCGCGATGGGCAGGTGCACACCTCGCCCTGGTTGAAGAACGCCAGCACCAGGCCTTCAGCGGCTTTCTCGATGAATTGTGGCTCGGCCTTCATGATGTCGGCAAAGAAGATATTCGGCGACTTGCCACCCAGCTCGACGGTGGACGGAATGATGTTCTCGGCCGCCGCATGCATGATGTGCGAGCCCACCGGCGTGGAGCCGGTAAAGGCAATCTTGGCGATGCGCTTGCTGGTGGCCAGGGCTTCGCCGGCTTCCTTGCCGAAACCGTGCACCACGTTCAGCACGCCCGGCGGCAGCAGGTCGCCGATCAGCTCCATCAGCACGTTGATGCCCAGCGGTGTTTGTTCGGCGGGCTTGAGCACCACGCAGTTACCGGCGGCCAGGGCCGGCGCGAGTTTCCAGGCGGCCATCAGCAGCGGGAAGTTCCACGGGATGATCTGCCCGACCACGCCCAACGGTTCATGGAAGTGATAGGCGGCGGTGTGTTCGTTGATTTCGGCGCTGCTGCCTTCCTGGGCGCGGATGCAGCCGGCGAAGTAGCGGAAGTGGTCGGCGGCCAGCGGAATGTCGGCGTTGAGGGTTTCACGCACGGCCTTGCCGTTGTCCCAGGTTTCAGTGATGGCCAGCAGTTCAAGGTTCTGTTCGATGCGGTCGGCGATTTTCAGCAGCACCAGCGAGCGGTCCTGGGCCGAGGTCTTGCCCCAGGCGTCAGCGGCGGCATGGGCGGCGTCCAGCGCCTTGTCGATGTCTTTGGCGGTGGAGCGCGGAAAGTCGGCGATCGGTTTGCCGTTGACCGGCGAGGTGTTGGTGAAATAGTTGCCGTCGACCGGCGCCACGAATTCGCCGCCGATGTAGTTGCCGTATTTGGCCTTGAACGAAACGATGGCGCCTTCGGTGCCGGGGTGTGCGTAACGCATGGTGGGTATCTCCTGACTTTTATGTTTATTGGAGTACAGCGATGTTGCGCGTGATAAAGCGTAGAGCAAAGGTCGGGCCAGCGCGTGGCAGGTCAGGTAAATCAAGGGGTTGGCGTTTGTTGCAAACCGTTGCTGTCACGCAGGCGGTACAGTCGAAGTGACAGTTTGTGCCATAAACGGTACACCCCATGGGCGCGCGATTGCATTGGCTGGATGGCTGGGGGATGCTGGCCGTTCTCACGCAGGGAGAACAATAAAAAATGCGCAACGATCATTTCAGCCGCCATGCCCGACAAGTCATCACCGTGGCCCATGGCCGCGACCCGTCCAGCGATCCTTCCATCGCGCGCTCCTGGCTGCGCTGCCTGGAGGACTACCACCTCGACCCTGCTCAGACTATCGCCCCCACCGTGCTCGAACACGGCCGCTTGCAGGAAAGCCGCGAGCGCCTGCAACAGGTGCTGCACATCGCCGGCAGTGAGATGAACAGCCTGCACCAGCAACTCTCCGGCGCCGGTCACGCGGTGCTGCTCACCGATGCGCGCGGGGTGATCCTCAACTGTGTCACTGCGCCGTCCGAGCGCAGGATTTTCGAGCGCGCCGGACTGTGGCTCGGTGCTGATTGGAGCGAGGCGTGCGAAGGCACCAATGGCATCGGCACTTGCCTGGTGGAGCGCCAGTCCGTAACGATTCACCGCGATGAGCATTTTCGTGGCCGTCACACCGGCCTGACCTGCTCGGCGAGCCCGGTGTTCGACCCCCATGGCGAATTGCTCGCGGTGCTGGATGTGTCATCGGCGCGTGAAGCCGTGTCGCGTCAGAGCCAGTTTCACACGATGGCGCTGGTGAACCTGTCGGCCAAGATGATCGAGAGCTGTTACTTCCTGCGTCATTTTGAGCATCACTGGTTGCTGCGCTTTCATCTGCAGGCCGAGTCAGTGGGCCTGTTCAGTGAGGGGCTGTTGGCGTTCGATGGCGATGGGCGTATCTGCGCGGCCAATCAAAGTGCCCTGAACCTGCTGGGGCATGCTCGCGGCGGTTTGCTCGGGCACCCTGTGGAAGCGCTGTTCGACTGTACGCTTGACCAATTGCTTGGGCGCGCAAGCGCCAATGCCACTGCGAGCTGGCCACTGCGTACCCGTGAGGGTCGTCATCTATTTGCTGCATTGCGTGGTCAACAGCGCAGCGTGCCGACACACGCTGCCAGTCCAGAAGTGCCAAGCCTGCCGGGTATTTGTCTGAGCGATCCCGCGCTGCAGGCGGACTTTGGCAGGGCGCTCAAAGTATTCGAGCGCGATGTACCGCTGCTGATCAATGGCGAAACCGGCTGCGGCAAGGAAGCCTTCGCCAAGGCCGTGCACCAGGCCAGTCGAAGGGCCGATAAGGCGTTTGTCGCCATCAACTGCGGCGCTATCCCGGAAAGCCTGATTGAAAGCGAACTGTTTGGCTACCGAGGCGGCAGCTTCACCGGCGCGCGCAAGGAAGGCATGCCGGGCAAACTGCAAGAGGCCGATGGTGGGACGCTGTTTCTGGATGAAATCGGCGATATGCCCCTTGCTCTGCAGACCCGCCTGTTAAGAGTGCTGGAGGACCGTATCGTGGTGCCCATCGGCGGTGAGCCTCAGGCCGTGGATGTCAGAATCATCAGCGCCACCCACCGCAATCTGCTGGAGCGTGTGCAAGAAGGCAGTTTCCGCGAGGACTTGTATTACCGGCTAAATGGTCTGGAGGTGGCGCTGCCGGCGTTGCGTGATCGTGCTGACAAGTCACAGGTGTTGGATTTTTTGTTGATGCAGGAAGCAGGCGGCCAATCGGTGGAGCTCAGTGCTGCTGCACGTGAGGCATTGTTGACGTTCGCCTGGCCTGGAAACCTGCGTCAGTTACGTACAGTCCTGCGCACACTGTGTGCTCTCTGCGACGATGGGAGGGTGTGTGTAGAAGATCTGCCCATGATTATCCGGCAGGTTCAGCCCGAGGGCGTTGCTGAGGCGAGCACGCAGCGCGCCTTGGGTAACGCAGAGCGCCTTGCTCTGCTGGATGTTCTGGAGCGTCAATGCTGGCACATGACTCATACCGCTGCCTGTTTAGGCGTGAGTAGAAATACGCTTTACAGAAAATTACGAAAGCACGGAATTACCAGGTATTTGGTAACTTAAGCTACAGGTTTTTTAGAATGATCGGCATGTTACTAAGTCATTGAGGTTCATAATGACGTCATCAGCGATTCAGTCACTTTTTGTTATGCCTTGGTAAGCTATTGAATTTATAGTGTGTTAGGCAAATAGGTGCCATCGCTTGAAACTTCAAGGTACATTTGTAGGGCGCGTAGCGTGTAAATTGTAGGTCAAGCGACCACTCAGTGTATGAACGGGGAACTACCGTTTCTACAGCGGAGCAGTCAAATGATTTATAACGAGAATATCGCGGTACCAGTTGTTGCTGTTTATGGTGCTCCTCTTATTGAAACGTGCGCCTCGAATGCTGAAAATAAAATATCGTCGTGGTCATTTTCGAGTGTTCGAAGCGCGGATGACGGCGTTATTCGTAAGAAACGCGGTGCCGAGCAGGATGACACTCTTGGTGCCCGCGCCGTAGCTGATGTCGCAGTGGCAAAAGCATTCGCACGCGGGTCGGCTAACTATGTCTTTCAGACGTCGATAAACCCACCTTATGTTTCAGTTGCTCCGGAGTCCACACTGGGACGCTGGCGTACGACGCTGGAGAGTGCATTAAGCGGCGCTGCTTTCTCGGCATGGGCGAAGGAGCAAGGTCTGGATACGACGAAACTGAGGTTGAGTCCTTTCACTGGAGAGCTTGCAGGCGGCGTCGGCGATAAAGAACATACCTTTTCTCTCACGGACAACTCGGGATGGTCTGAAATCTGCGGAACGCTGTTGTCTATCGCGAACGTCATCGCACCTGAACCTGGCCAAACCCTTGATCTACCCTGGCCTGCGGGCAAGGTACCTATGTTCCTGGTGGGGAAATTCTATAACGAGCCTATTGACCTTTCGCCTGCACAGGCTCAGCAGAAACTCGCTGGATTACAGGCACGTTCAAGCTTTTCATTCAAGCAAATGTCCCATGCGTCACAACGATCTCCAGAGTCGCTGGAGCAAAAGCAAACAGCATTGGGTGATGACGCTAACAATCATGCGCTCATTGCTGCGCTGAAGTTACAAGCCAACGATGCCACTGGGAGAATTAACCTGAACAAGGTTTTCATCCCTGTTGATCCCCGCTCCACCTATTCCATCATTGACGGTGAACCGTGCAGCGAGCTCAGTGTGGCCGACATACTGGAGGGCAATGAGCTTTATGTGCCGAAGAACGCCAGAGAAGCCGAAAATCTGGCGAACACGTTGTTCTTTGACCTTGCTGCCAGGGCGCCTCAGTCAAATACAGGTGGCGCGCGGCCTTTGACCCGCTCATCGGACTACGCAGCGCTGAATGACCACGCGAAAAAGCAGATTCTGAGTGTCGTAGAGCAATGGAAAGCTCAGTCGGAAAATAGGGTATCAAAGACTGACGTCGGACCGGGTGTAGAAAGTTTGATGGGTCGGCTGGTCCGCAACCTTCCTGAAAGTACAAGGAAAGCGATAAAAAATAATCCAGCAAAGGTACTGGATGAGCTTATTCGATTGCCGGCCGCAAAAGCCTTGGGCAAAAAAATACAGGAAGAGGTACTGGGAGTTGAAACTGAAACCAGTGCCCTTGAGTTTGCCAGCGCAGCACTGGCACTCGACCTGGATCCTGCTGCCGGTGTATCCCGTCACAACTTGATGGGGTGCAACGTGTATGCACCAGAAAACATCGGTTTATCGCCCGCCGACATTACGCAACGTCTTATTCGTCATCTTGAAGGTAAGGTAGGCCGTGAGATAGCGCCTGTCGCGGCGCATTTGTTGTTGTCGATTTCAGCGCCAGAGTTTCTGGCGAAAAATCAGCTGCCTAATGTTGTTTATGGTTCCCATACGTGGGCGTTTTATTCCATTGATGCATTGCGCATTGAAAAACAGGTCCCGGGTGCCGTAGCCAATATGACACAGGCTCAGGTCACGCTTTTTGGCGCTACTGATCCGATTTCGAGCGAAGGTGATGAGCAGTTGAAGGACGTCCGGCGGGGGGCTGTCACGGATTGGGGTGTTGCAAACGGGGTAATCAGCGCGCGTGCACATAATGATTATTCTGCACAGGATTATAATCTGGCAGTGACCGCCTTGGTAAAACAGAAAAAGGAGTTGAATTGGGCGTCTGACGCTTTGAAGGCGTCGCCTCCTACCCGTAAGGACGTTGCAATTTTAGAGTTGGAGCGGGTTTTTGGTGAGGGGGTGGATTTCGAGAGTAAGGTCATCAAAGATGATAACGAATATTGGCCGCTGAACTTCAGTTATTCGCTGGTTGATATTTATATGTCTGGAGAGCTTAATACAAGAGTTTGGGTGTCAAGTGATGAAAAGGCCGTGCCGTATAATAGTATGCGACGACAGTTTCATAAATTAAATCCAGATATTAATGAAGCGTTTGACACGGCATTTTCGAAGTATCTGGCAAAAAAAGAGACGGCTGTTAGCACGTTGTTCAGGTATCACATGTCCTTGCTGCCTCTGGCTGATAGGGAGATTTTTAATACGTCACCTATCAGCTTTTACGCTGTGCGTAGAAATTACGATGGTACAAATTATGTCAAGGTGCGTGGTCGAGAGCGCCTCGTTCCTAATGGCAAGCCCAGCCCTCAGGAGGTTGAAGCACTGACAGGGCGTCATGGCGTGCTTATACAGGCCGATCGCGGTAACGGGCTTTTTGACTACTACAGTTATTTCCCCGCTCAGGCAAAGATAGTCAAAGAGCCAGGTTTATCGGGACCTCTCGTGAGCAGGCCACAAAAGCCTTGGGCTGGGCCTTTGCGCAACGATAGAGGTGACGTGCTGCGCATTGACGATAACCCCTATCATGGTGTACCGGCAAAAAATCATGTCAGGTCACGGGTACTGGTCGAGCGATTGGCGCCACCGGATACGGATTTTTCTGGCGTGCATGTGCCATCTGATATCGCAGATGGTCTGAAGGGCAGTTATTTTTCCAGAAGAGGTCGCGTACTGGGTTCAACGGTTAGTCATCACTTTTTGCCTGCGGATGACCAAGAGAAAGAGTTGGCAAGGGCCGTGACAGACAGAGAGCAGGAAAGAATAACCAATAGAAAGCTGGACAGTTTTTTTCTCAGCCTTGCCCCTTTTCATGATGGGATCAAGGCGGCCATTGATGGGAATGCGTCAGAGGCTGTCTTAGAGCTTGGTATGGATATCTTCGGCTTTCTTATACCCACCGCCGGGCATGTTCGAAAGTCCCTTAAAGCGGGGCGCGGCTTAATAAAGTCTGCCGCTTCGGGAGCAGTGAAAGGAATCGCTTCATCTTTCTCGATAGACGATTTTTTAGAAGCACCAAAAAATATAAGAAGTGGGCTAAATGCGTTGCAGAAGGAGACGCGGAATCTGGGTGCTCTCGTGCCGCAAAGATTGTCAAAATCCGTTAAAAATGTTGATTCCAGAAAAACGTATCAACACAATGATATTGTCAGAAACTTTCATCGGAGAGTAACGGGTAAGGCCGAGGATATAAAGCCTGCAACAGCGATCTTTCTCAATGGGGGCTGGTATGCTTATAACGTTATAACTAAAACCCCCTATGGCGTGCAGCTGACCCAGGATGCGTTAGTTGGCGCGGCCACAGCGTAAGTATTTAGAACGTTGCAACGTCTTTTAGTGAATGCCTTGTTGCCGGTGGCGCGTGCCATTTTTACAAACTGTAATAATAAGATAGATGGCAGTTGTTTATTGTTTTTTTGGAACTTTATGGGTGGGTTTGCCACTTAATTTGTGGAGGAAATGGATGGCTTCCTAATGTAAGTTAATCATTAGGTGAATCATATGAACGTTATAAGCTCAACAGTATCGCAGTTGTCTTTCGCTCAGCAGCAGTTGGCGCCTGAGGCAGCGAGCAAACCATCAGCAGCACCTGTATCACCAGACAACCACGTTACTGCAACAAACGCTAAACGTGCTGGCGATGCTATCGAATATGAGATGTTTGCTGATGAGGGTGACCGCTTCACCAGACCTGCTCGTGGGCGACTCTCCAGGCTTTTTAAGAAAAAAACTGCACCTGCTCCGGCAGATATCAAGGCGCCGGACTCGATAAAGGCATCAGGGAGCGCAGTCAGTACTTCCGAAGCGTCGGGGATTACTCGATTCGATCAGGATTTCGCCAAACAGCAAGCCGAAATCAAGCTGGATGATAATACTGTCAGCAAACTTGGACGGGAAGACGTCGTCATCGTAGAGCCTACTTCCGTACACTTGGCGGTGGCCAGTGCAAATGTTAACGGCAAGGCGGTATCGCCCTTTTCCTCAGACACGTTGAAGAAAGCAAAAAAGGAATTTGAAGAGGCTACAGGGGCATCGGATACCGATACACGTCTCAAGGCAGACGTTGAGGACGTCGATGCTAAGTCCGAGGCGATCGCGGAGCCCGAGAAAAAGAAAATTTCGGACACTAAGAAGGCTTTGATCGTTATAGGCGTCGGTGCGGTGGTGACACCCGCGGTTGCCGGTATTGTCGAGGCCTTAAAAAAGGCATTAGCCGACGATCCCGCCGTTAAATTCGCTGCTTCCCTGAAAGATACAAAAATTATCGATAAGACTCAGGAGGAAGTTTTTGCTGTAGCGAATATGTTGACTAAACTTGTTGGGGAGAAAGAAATTAAGGCAGATCTGCAATGGGCTCTTAAAAGCGACGAACAGCGGATGACTTCACTTGAGTCGATCATTATCGAGGCTGAGAAAGGTTTCATTAAACTGGCTGAAAAGTTCAATGTCCCCTTTGCGCTTCCTGAGTACTTTCGCATCGAAGATCCACTTATCGAGTCGCGCGCAAAAGTGATTGAGTCCAGGCTGGCTGTTATCATCGCTCTCAGTGAGGCCGTCACGAATGAAATTAAAGTCAAGACGGCGTAAGGCTGGGGCATCGCTTATTAAAACCTGAGGGGACACAGTGCTGTTAACGGCACTAGAAAAACCTTGACCACCAATCGCCGTGTTGTTCGAAGAGGTAGTGTGCACGCTTCCTTATCGAGCCCCACGGCGCTTTTTTTCAGCCAGCAATTGCCTGAGATGGCAGGTTTTCATTCCTGTAGGTGGGCAGCGTTGAAAATGTCGGTTAAAAACTCTTTTTATGAATTACCTGAAACTTTCATACAGGTTGCGTAGGCCTATTCGCAGGAACTGCTCCAGCCCGGCTGCCCACTCAAACAGGGCAGCTGTAAGAGCGATTCACACAATAAAACTCACGCGAGCTAACATGATGATAATTATAAATCCACCTATCCCGATCATTACTTTACAACCTGATGGCGTCGATCATCCCCCTGTGCAATCCAGCCCCCACGAGACTGATCATTTGGATCAACCTTTGGCGCGCAGCAAGCGAGGTATTAAAAGCATAGGCTTTGGCGGGCTTTTCGGACGAAGGTCAACCAGACCAGCCGGTCTTCCAGACACGGTACCGGTCTCCACGCCCAGGCCCAAGCCTGCACCCCCGCTCAAGTCTCAACCCGGCCCCGCTCCGAAGCTTTCGGGAAGCGGTTTCAGGGATGCCGGAAAGACGGTCATTATTGCCAATAAAATCAAGGCAAATGACGAAGTGATGATGACGAACTTGCGTAGGCAGGCGCCGCTCAGTGTGGCTGAGGCCGCCAAGCGGGTTATCGACGCCGAGAGCCTGATCAAGGCCGGTGTGGTGTCGACCGGGCCCAACGCCAGCCGAGTGGCGCGTGATGCGTTTATCAGTGCCGGGATCACCGGCGTTGTCAGTGCGCCTATCAATGTAGCGGCCTATGCCGGTTCCGTGGCCACCGGGGAGACAATCAAGTCTTCATACGCCCCTGGGGTGCTGCCGCCGCCTTTCCTGCCGGGGGCCTCAAGTCAGCCCAAAACTGGCACACCTCTTCAGTCTGAGGCTGAGCACTCGACTACAACAGACTCTGTCAAGGCACGCCTGGAAGACTTCGAGGTAAAGCTGCTCGGCATGGCCTCGGCCGTCATGTTCATGCTGGGCGACACCAGCAGCGTGTTCACCAAAAATGCGAGTTGGCCAAGTGATGACGTCGGGCGCCTGAGCAACCTCGAAAAGTTATTGGGCCTTTCCGAGCAACATTTCAAAAAAGCCGCGCGGCAGAACGGGCTTGTTTTCAAACCGTATAAACCCGGAGAAAAAATACCTGAAGATCCAAAAGAGCGTCTTGATCTGATCGAAAGGAAGTTCAACCCTCTGGCCGCAGCTTATGAAAAACTGCGCTTCCTCGCTGCGATGAAAGCGCAGGAGCGTAAAGCCGAGGCTTCAACTACCGTCTGACGCAGGCCAGCCGGGCGACGTGCGCCAGCATTCATCGTTCGGCGACCCGCCGCATAACAGGTGCGATTTCCCCCTCCCTGCGCTAACCTGCCTCGATGTTCAAGAGGTCAACCATGCACATTCATATTCTTGGTATTTGCGGCACATTCATGGGCTCGATGGCGGTACTCGCCAAAGAACTGGGCCATCACGTCACCGGCTCCGATGCCAACGTCTATCCGCCCATGAGCACGCAACTGCAAGCCCAGGGCATTGAATTGACCCAAGGCTACGACCCCTCACAATTCGACCCCGTTCCGGACCTGGTAGTGATCGGCAATGCCATGTCCCGTGGCAACCCGGCGGTCGAGTATGTGCTCAATAAAGGTCTGCCGTATGTCAGCGGCCCGCAGTGGCTGGCCGACCATGTGCTGCAAGGTCGCTGGGTACTCGCGGTGGCCGGCACCCACGGCAAGACCACCACCAGCAGCATGCTCGCCTGGGTGCTGGAGCATGCCGGCATGAGTCCGGGTTTTTTGATCGGCGGTGTGCCGCAGAACTTTTCGGTGTCGGCCCGTCTGGGCAACACGCCATTTTTTGTAATCGAAGCCGACGAATACGACAGCGCCTTTTTCGACAAGCGCTCCAAGTTTGTCCATTACCGTCCGCGTACAGCGATTCTCAATAACCTCGAGTTCGATCACGCCGACATTTTCCCCGACTTGCCGGCCATTGAGCGGCAATTCCACCACTTGGTACGCACCATCCCCAGCGAAGGCCTGGTGATCCACCCGACCACAGAGCCTGCGCTGCAGCGCGTGATCGACATGGGCTGCTGGACCCCGGTGCAGACCACCGGCGCTGGCGGGCAGTGGCAGGCCAGGCTGCTGAGCGAAGACGGTTCGCGCTTTGAAGTGCTGTTTGAAGGCGAGGCGCAGGGCATCATTGCGTGGGACATGACCGGCCAGCATAACGTCGCCAATGCCTTGGTCACCCTGGCTGCCGCACGGCATGTGGGTGTGGTGCCCGCTATGGGTATCGCTGCGTTGAGCGCGTTCAAAAGTGTGAAGCGTCGTATGGAAAAGGTCGCTGACGTGAATGGGATTACCATTTACGACGACTTTGCCCATCACCCCACGGCGATTGCCACCACCCTGGATGGCCTGCGCAAGCAGGTCGGTGATGCCCGGGTTATCGCGATTGTCGAGCCTCGTTCAAACTCCATGAAGCTCGGCGCGCACCGTGATGGCTTGCCGCAGAGCGTCAACGATGCCGACGAGGTGGTCTGGTATGCCCCTGCCAATCTCGGCTGGGACCTGCCGGCGATTGCCGCGCTGTGCACCGTCCCGTCGACGGTGTGCGATTCCATCGACGGCATCATTGAGCACGTCAAACAGCAGGCCGGGCCAGGCACCCACGTGGTGGTCATGAGCAATGGCGGCTTCGGCGGCCTGCACGGCAAGCTGGCCGAGGCGCTCAAATGAGCGGCCCGGAACGCGTTACGCTGGCAATGACCGGCGCTTCGGGCGCGCCCTACGGCCTGCGCCTGCTCGATTGCCTGGTGCGTGAAGAGCGCGAGGTGCACTTTTTGATCTCCAAGGCCGCGCAGTTGGTAATGGCCACCGAAACCGACGTGGCGCTGCCGCCCAAGGTGCAGACGATGCAAGCGTTCCTCACCGAATACACCGGTGCGGCGGCGGGGCAGATCAAGGTGTACGGCAAAGAGGACTGGATGTCGCCGGTGGCCTCGGGCTCCGGCGCACCTGCGGCGATGGTGGTGGTGCCGTGCTCCACCGGTACGTTGTCGGCGATTGCCACCGGTGCCTGCAACAACCTGATCGAGCGGGCGGCGGATGTGACACTCAAGGAGCGTCGCCAGTTGATTCTGGTGCCGCGTGAAGCGCCGTACTCGAGCATTCACCTGGAGCACATGCTCAAGTTGTCGAACATGGGCGTGACCATCCTGCCCGCGTCGCCGGGCTTCTACCACCAGCCGCAGACCATCGACGACCTGGTGGATTTCGTGGTGGCGCGCATTCTCAACCTGCTCAATATTCCCCAGGACATGCTGCCGCGCTGGGGCGAGCACCATTTGAGCAGTGATGAATAAGGCGTTGCTGGTGGTGTTGGCGCTGCAACTGGCCGGCTGCGCCACGGCACGCACGCTGGATGCCGCGCAGCCCGGCGCGCCGGTGGTGTATGCCGGTACACGGTTGGACCTGTACGCGATTGACGGCGGCTGCTGTGCCAAGGACAAGTTCGGGGCTGAGGCGCCGCGCTACCCACATGCAGACCTGCCGGCCAGCGCACTGCTCGATACGCTGTTGTTGCCGCTGTCGGTGTTGACAGTGCTGGGCGTAGGCTTTAACGCGACGGGCGGTCTCTAACAATTGGCGCCTCTGTGGCGAGCCGGTCTGTTGTGGCGAGCGGGCTTGCCCTAATGCCGTTCAGTTAAGTGCAGATTCCCTGTGGCGAGCAGGCTTGTCCTGCGTTGGGCTGCGCAGCAGCCCCAAAGCCAGGCGCTGAGCCGTATCAGGTACACCGCGTTTTGCTCGATTGGGGGCGCTTCGCACCCCAACGCGGGGCAAGCCCGCTCCCCACAGGCATGTGGCTGCCTGAACTTCAGGCTTTAAAATCAACGCGCTATTTTGTGTTGATAAGAGCGGTTACTTGCCGAGTTTGCGCAACTCATCCGACTCCACCACCCGCACCCCATTCTGTTCCTCCAGAGCCAGGCGCCACATGGCCCGAGCCAGGTCGCACACTTCGATGCCGTGGTACTTGCCTGGAATCAAGCGCGACAACGGCCCGGCCAGTTGTTCGGCCAGACGCGGTTCCAGTCGGTCACCCAGCAGCAGCGAAGGCCGCACGATGGTCAATTGCGGCCAGTCCTGCGCCTTCAATGCCTGTTCCATTTCGCCTTTGACCCGGTTGTAGAACACCGAGGATTTCGGGTCGGCGCCAATCGCGCTGATCACGATCAGGTGTCGCGCGCCCAGTTCCCGCGCGCGTTTGGCAAAGGCCACGACCATGTCCAGGTCGACGGCGCGAAAGGCCGCTTCGGAGCCGGCTTTCTTGATGGTGGTGCCCAGGCAGCAGAAGGCGATATCCACCTGGCCGCTCAGCTGTGGCAGAACTACTGCCGGTTCGCCCACCGGGTTTTCCAGGTGGGGGTGTTCGGCAAGTGGTTTACGGCTCGGCGCCAGTACGCGGCTGACGGTAGGTTCGTTGAGCAGGCGGTCCAGCAGGTGTTCGCCGGTAAGGCCTGAGGCGCCTGCGAGCAGGATATGCTGAGGTGTCAGGTACATGGTGTTTCCCCCTTATTACACGTTACAGCTTAGTTGCCTTTGGCTTCCTTGCTATTCATTGAGACGCTTTCGAGCGCCTTTCGTGCCTGCTGTTTGCGTAAGAGTTGCCAGTGGGCGATCACCCCCTTGGGCGCCCAGATCTGCGGTTCGGAGGCTTCGAAGTTGTCCGCCTGCTCGCGCTCGGTCACGTGCAGTTGCGCCAGTTTGAAGGCTTGCTGCAAATCGTCGGTCTGGTTAAAAGCCTGTGCGAAAAGGGCATCGCCGAAGTAGGTGAAGTCGGCTTCCTCGGAACAACCGAACGACACGCGATCGGCCCGCGAAGCGGTCATGATAAGCGTGTGTTCGTCTTTCAGCGCCGGAATGAAGCCGCCGGAATAGCAGGCGGAAATCACGATGATCTTGTCGCGGTTTTGCAGCGGGGTGAGCACGGCGGCCAGCTCGTCGGCGGGCAGGTCGGCCAGCTCCATGCGCGGCTGGTCGAGCACCAGTTCATGTTCGTGAGTGCCGTGGCTGGTCAGGTAGATAAACACCAGGTCTTCCGGCCCGCTGCGTTCGGCCAGGGTCTGCACCGCGCGGCGCAGGCTTTCGCGGGTGGCCAGGGGGCGGTCGGTGATGTGGTCGCGATGGTTGACCAGGCGAATCTGCCCACGGGCGCCGAAGCGCGTGGCGAGCATGTTGCTGACGTAATCGGCTTCGCGCAGGAACACGCTTTGCTTGCCGTCGCCGGCCACGGCCAGGGTATACAGCTCCACGGCAGGGGTGGAGGCGGGCACCGCGGCAAGCGCCTCGTTGAGCAAACGGCCCTGGGCGAGCACGCCGATTTCCAGCGGGTCGGGCAGCAGTTTGCCGTCGGCGTCTCGCACGCGCAGGCCATTGACCCAGGTGCCGCCCTGCACGGCGCCATCGGCGAGCACCAGTGTGCCGCGACCTTGATAATTGTCGCTGTCGAAACCGCCGATATAGAAGCTGCCGTCCGTGAGGTTCAGACGGCCCTCGCCGGTAAAGCGCCAATCGCTGAACTGGCCCACGTAGTGGCTGCCGTCCACGCCGATCAACTCGCCCTTACCGCTCAAGGCGCCTTCCTTGAATTCGCCGATCCACACATCGCCGTCAGCGTTTTCGTAGCGGCCCTTGCCGTTGAGCTGGTTCTGTTTGAACTGGCCTACGTAGATGTCGCCGTCGGCGCTGTTGAACGTGCCGTTGCCTTCCAACTGGCCATCGACGAAACGGCCGCTGAACTGGTTGCCGCTGTCGTCGTTGCGCTGGCCTTCGCCGTTCGGCTTGCCGTGGGCGAACTGACCCTGATACTGGCTGCCGTCGGCCAGCTCCAGGCGACCGAGGCCTGAATACTGGTCGTCGAGGAACTCGCCGCGATAGGTCATCTGCCCCTCTTTGAGGGTGCCTTCGCCGTTGCGGCGACCGTTCTTGAAACCGCCCACGTATTGGCTGCCGGCAGTGGTCAGGCTGCCCTGGCCATCGAACAGGCCCTGCTGGAACTCGCCCTTATAGACTTCGCCGTTGCTGCCATGCCATTCGCCCTGGCCGTGCCACTGGCCCTTGTCGAACGCGCCGGCATACCAGCTGCCGTTGGGGTAGTCGACACGGCCCTGGCCTTGCAACAGGCCATTGACCACATCGCCACGGTAACGACCCCCATCGGGCAGACGCGCATCGGGCGGCAACAGCGATTCGCCGTCTCCGCAGGCGGTGAGCAACAGGGCAAGGGCAAGGGGGGCGAGTGGGCGCATAGCGGGATCCGGATAATTGAGCGCCGAGTATGCCGCAGCCGAGAGTTTGATACATAAATTTACATACGCTGTGGAAAGGTTTAGCGCCTCACCACAGGCAGGGCCTTACACGAAGCAGAGCGACAGCGACTCGGCAATGTAGGCAGGTTTTTCCTGGCCATCGATTTCCAGGGTGCAGGTGGCCTTGAGCAGCCACTGGCCGGGCTTTTTCTCGGTGACATCGGTCAGGGTGACCGCCAGGCGCACCCTGGAGTCGACCTTCACCGGCTGGATGAAGCGCACGCTGTCCAGGCCATAATTGACCGCCATTTTCAGGCCTTCGGGCACGATCAGGATGTCTTCGATCAGTTTGGGAATCAGCGACAACGACAGAAAGCCGTGGGCGATGGTGCTGCCGAACGGGGTCTGCGCGGCCTTGACCGGGTCGACGTGGATGAACTGATGATCGCCCGTGGCCTCTGCGAACAGGTTGATGCGTGCCTGGTCGATGGTGAGCCATTCGGAACGTCCCAGTTCCTTGCCGACATGATCATTGAGCTGCGCTACAGGTACATAGGGCATTGCGTCTCTCCTTGGTTCAGCAGTTTTTATCCGCCCGGTAATCGGGGCTTTTTTGCGGATTGCAGACAACCAATGTAGATCATCACGGCCCTTGCGCCCGGTCAATCCACCATGCTTATGGCGAATGCCGGTGTATAGACCTGACGTGCTTATAATGCGGGCGAGCTTTGACGGGGGAGAAAGTGGATGTTGTTACGGGGCCTGACCTGGCTGGTGCTGTTCCAATTGATCGGCACCGCGCTCAATCATTTGCTGTTGCCGGTATTGCCGGGGCCGATTATTGGCCTGTTGCTGATGCTGGGCTTCCTGATCTGGCGCGGCGAAGTCGGCGAGCCCTTGAACCTGGCGGCCAGCAGCCTGTTGCGCTACCTGCCGCTGCTGCTGGTGCCGCCCGCCGTGGGCGTGATGGTGTACACCGGGGAGATTGCCGCCGACTTCTGGGCCATCATCGGCGCGCTGGTGTTGTCGCTGGTGATCGCCATGGGCTTTGTCGGGGTGTTGATGCAGCAGATGGTCAAGCGCAAGGAGAAGGGTCAATGACTGTCGACTGGCACGGCGCATGGACGTCCGTCATCCATCACCCGCTGTTCGGCATCGGCATTACCTTGGGCGCTTATCAACTGGTGCTGGCCGGGTTCGAGAAAACCCGCTGGATCTTTCTGCAACCGGTGCTGGTCTCCATGCTGCTGGTGATCGGCGTGCTGCTCACCTGTGGCCTCAGCTACGCCGAATACCGCAAGAGCACCGAGATCATGGGCATCCTGCTGGGCCCGGCAACGGTAGCCCTGGCGGTGCCGCTCTACCTTAACCTGCGCCGCATTCGCCAATTGTTCTGGCCGATTGTTACGGTGCTGGTGTTGGGCGGGGTGCTGGTCACCGGCCTGTGTCTGTTGCTGGGCGAGTGGTTCGGTGCCGAACACCGGATGCTGATGACCATGGCGCCCAAGTCGGTGACCTCGCCGATTGCCATGCTGGTGGCCGAGCAGATCGGCGGCGTGGCGGCGCTGGCGGCAGTATTTGTGCTGATTACCGGCGTGGTCGGCGCCATGATCGGCCCGGCCTACCTGACGCGCCTGGGTGTGCACAGCCCCGAAGCGCGCGGCATGGCGCTGGGCATGACCGCCCACGCCGTGGGCACCTCGGTGGCCTTGCAGGAAAGCGAAGAGTGCGGCGCGTTTGCGGCGCTGGCCATGAGTCTGATGGGCGTGGCCACGGCGGTGTTTTTGCCGTTGGCCGTGTCGGTGATTGTTTAAACCCAGGTATGAAGGAAACCTTTATGAGTCTGGCGCTGTTCCCGCTCAACACCGTGCTGTTCCCCGGCTGCACCCTCGACCTGCAGCTGTTCGAGGCGCGCTACCTGGACATGATCAGCCGCTGCATGAAAAAGGGCGAAAGTTTCGGCGTGGTGTGCATCCTCGACGGCCGGGAAGTCGGCATGGCGCCTGACGGCTACGCGCTGATCGGCTGCGAGGCGTTGATTCGCGACTTCAAGCAGCAGGACAACGGCCTGCTGGGGATTCGCGTCGAAGGCGGGCGCAGGTTTCGCGTACGTGAAGCGGGGGTACAGAAAGACCAGTTGCTGGTGGCCGACGTGCAATGGCTGGACGAGCAACCGGACCTGCCGCTCGAAGAAGAGGACGCCGACCTGCTGGCCCTGCTCCAGGCCCTGGCCGAGCACCCGATGGTCGCCTCCCTGGACATGGGCGGCAATGCCGGGGGCCAGCAGGCACTGGGTCATCAGCTCGCGTATTTATTGCCGTTCACCGAGGCGGACAAGATCGACCTGCTGCAAATCGACGACCCGCAACAGCGCCTGGATGCGATCCAGATACTGCTCGACGAGTTGCAGGGCGAACTGTTCACTCAATAGGCATAGCGCAGCAAGGCGTGGGACGTGCCGGTGAGGGCGATAAAGCCCATCACCGCCACCAGCGCCGGCAGCAGCAGCCACCAGGTCCTGCGCGACATGGCCGGCAGCGGGCTGCGGTATTCGCTGGCCGTGAGGCTGAATGCGCAGACGGTCATGGCCAGCAGCGTGCCGGCGAGGATGTCCGAGGGCCAGTGAGCGCCAAGGTATACCCGTGACAGCGCGATGAAGGCGGCCGGAATGCAGCCCATCAGCATCCAGGTGAGGCGCAGCCGCGTTGGCTGGCCGCGCCCTGCCAGCACCGCCAGCGCGAGGAAAAACGCGAAGGCGCCGGACGCGTGGCCGCTGGGCATGCTGAAGCTGGTGAGCGGGTCGGTGAGAATTTCCGGGCGGCCACGGGCGAAAAACAGCTTGGTGCCGGTATTGATCACCGCCGCGCCGGCCAGTGTGGCGCCGACAAACAGCGCATGGCGCCACTGCCGCAGCAGCAACAGCAGGCCGGTGAACACGGCGCTGGCGACGAACATCTTTTTGAACTCGCCCAACTGCGTGACCCGCACCATGACCTCGTCCAGCCACGCGCTGCGATGCTCCTGCACCAGCGCGCTCAGGCCCTGATCGAAGTGATTGAGGTGTGGGTAACCGATAAACACTGCGATCAGCAGCACCAGGCTCGCGCAGCCGATCCACAGCGTTGCGCGACGATGGCCGCGCAGGCTGCTGTTCAAGCTCAGGCCCAGCAAAACGGCCAGGCACCCGGCCACGACTGCCGCCTCCGGCCAGAAGCCTTCCGGCAGTGGCAGACGGAATGCGGCACCGGTCGCCCAGCCCGGCAGCAGGTAGGCCACCGACCAGCCGGCCGCCGCGACAACACTCACGGCGGCGAAGCGCGGGAAGGGCATGTCGCACATGCCGGCGACCATTGGCAGCATCGGGCGCAATGGGCCGATGAAACGTCCGACCAGCAGGCTGGCGATACCGTATTTGTGGAAGTAGGTTTCGGCGCCGTTCATCCATTCCGGGTGGTGACGCAAGCCGGGCAGGCGCCGGATGTTCTGGTGGAAATGTCGGCCCAGAAAGTAGGAGACGCCGTCGCCCAGCAGCCCGCCGAGGAAGCCCAGTAACAACGTCTCGCTCAGCGACAGCGCGCCGCTGCCGGCCAGCGCGGCAATGGCGAACAGCAATACCGTGCCCGGCACGATCAGCCCGGCAATCGCCAGGCACTCCACGCACGCGACGATAAACACCGCCACGGCCAGCCACTGCGGGTTCACGGTCAGCCAGCCGGTAATACTATCGAGCCATTGGCCCATACACTCCACTCCCTCTCTGCACTACGTAATCCGGAACACTGAAGGTCAACTGTGGGAGCGGGCTTGCCCGCGAAAGCGGTGGGTCAGTCAACATCAATGTTTGCTGGATACCGCCTTCGCAGGCAAGCCAGCTCCCACAAAGGGCTGCGGCGATATAAGCGCTCATGCCCGGTCGGCTCGAATCAAAAAATAATCCCGGCCTTCGACCTGGCCACGTCGCAGCGGGTTCCGCGTGCAATAAGGCGCATAGCCTGCATCGACGAAACGGTACATCAAGTGCTCATCGCGCCCGCTCGGGATGCCCAGGCGGGTGGTCTGGATAATCTGCGTGGGCGTCTGCCCCACGTCCTGCACATAGAGCAATTCCTGGTCGAACCGCTTGGCGTCCCACATCGGCACCTTCAGCCCCAGGGCTGTGCACAGCAGCGTTTGGCCGGCGCAGAGTTTTTGCGAGGCGCGTGGGCTGCCGTCGGGGTTCGGGTTGTTGAGCAGCATTTGCGCCAGGCTGGCGGGGCCGGAGATTTCATCCACCCACGGATAGGCTGATTTGATCAGCACCGCGTTGCCCGGGCCATGGGCGCTGAAGTTCAGCGAATCGCCGCCCCGGGCGTAATACATGTAGATATGGCCACCATCCAGAAACAAAGCCTTACGCTTTTCTGTGTAGCCAAGTGACGCGTGACTGCCTTTTTCGGCCACGTAATAGGCTTCGGTTTCAATAATTCGCGCAGAAAGCCAGAGATCACCCACGCGATGGCGTATGACTTTTCCGAGCAGATCCCGTGCGAGCACTTGCGCGTCACGGTCGAAGAAGCGGTCGGGCAGGGCGCTGGCGGGGAGTTGCGGGGTCACACTGGGCATAGGAGATCAGGGGAGTGCAGGTAAATGTGACCGAATAATAACAACTCCCCGCTTAATTACCGCTGAACACCCGTTTTTTACAGTTCATTTCGACCATCCGCCCCTCACCGCTGTCAGTCGGGCGGCGTCACAGCTATAATCTGCCGCTTTCCTCTTTGGCCAAGTCTCTCTGACCATGACTGAGTCCGTTCTCGACTACATGACCCGCCTGGGTCGCGCAGCCCGCCAGGCCTCGCGGTTGATCGCCCGTGCGAGCACTGCGCAGAAGAACCGTGCCCTGCTGGCCGCCGCCGATGCGCTGGATGCCGCGCGCGCAGAACTTGCCGCCGCCAATGAACAGGATTTGGCCAACGGCCGCGCCAATGGCCTGGAACCGGCCCTGCTGGACCGCCTGGCGCTGACCCCGGCACGTATCGACGACATGATCGAAGGTCTGCGTCAGGTGGCGAAGCTGCCTGACCCCATCGGTGAAATCCGCGATATGCGCTACCTGCCGTCCGGCATCCAGGTTGGCAAGATGCGCGTGCCCCTGGGCGTGATCGGCATCATCTACGAGTCGCGCCCGAACGTGACCATTGACGCCGCGAGCCTGTGCCTCAAGTCCGGCAACGCCACGATCCTGCGTGGCGGTTCCGAGGCGATCCATTCCAACCGTGCCATTGCCGCGTGCATCCAGCAGGGCCTGGCCGTGGCCGAGCTGCCCGCCGAAGTGGTGCAGGTGGTGGAAACCACCGACCGCGCGGCCGTCGGCGCGTTGATCACCATGCCGGAGTTTGTCGACGTGATCGTGCCACGCGGTGGCAAGAGCCTGATCGAGCGCGTCAGCCGCGAGGCCAAGGTGCCGGTGATCAAGCACCTGGACGGCGTGTGCCACGTGTTCATCGACGTGGCCGCCGACCTCGACAAGGCGATCCGCATCGCCGACAACGCCAAGACCCATCGCTACGCCCCGTGCAACACCATGGAGACGCTGCTGGTGCACGCCGGCATTGCCGAGCGCGTGCTGCCGCCGCTGGCTGCCATCTACCGCGACAAGGGCGTGGAGCTGCGCGGTTGCGAGCGCACCCGTGCGCTGCTGGGCGCGGACGTGATCGAGGCCACCGAAGAAGATTGGTACACCGAGTACACGGCGCCCATCCTGTCGATCCGCATCGTCGACGACCTGGACCAGGCCATCGAACACATCAATAAATACGGCTCCAAGCACACCGACGCGATTGTCTCCGAGCATTTCAGCGATGCCCGGCGTTTCCTCACCGAAGTGGATTCCGCGTCGGTTATGATCAACGCCTCGACGCGCTTTGCCGATGGCTTCGAATATGGCCTGGGCGCGGAGATCGGCATCTCCACCGACAAACTCCACGCACGCGGCCCGGTCGGCCTGGAAGGCCTGACCAGCGAGAAGTACGTAGTGTTCGGCGACGGTCACGTGCGCACTTGATGGCTAAACGCATCGGGCTGCTCGGTGGCACCTTCGACCCCGTGCACATCGGCCATTTGCGCAGTGCACTTGAGGTTGCCGATGCGCTCGGGCTGGACGAGATGCGGGTGATGCCCAACGCGCGGCCGCCCCATCGCGACATGCCGCAGGTGTCGCCGCAGCAGCGTCTGGAAATGGTGCGCGTGGCAGTGGAGGGCATCGCACCGCTGGTGGTGGACGACCGCGAACTCAAGCGCGATAAACCGTCCTACACTGTCGACACCCTGGAGCTGATGCGCGCCGAGCTGGCCGCTGATGACCAGTTGTTTCTGCTTTTGGGCTGGGACGCATTTTGCGGCCTGCCCTCTTGGCATCGCTGGGAGGAACTCCTCCAGCATTGCCACATCCTGGTGCTGCAACGCCCGGATGCCGACAGCGAACCGCCGGATGCCCTGCGCAACCTGCTGGCCGCGCGGTCGGTAAGTGACCCCTTGGCCCTGACCGGGCCGAACGGGAATATTGCATTCGTCTGGCAGACCCCGCTTGCGGTGTCTGCCACCCAGATCCGTCAACTGCTGGCCAGCGGGAAGTCGGTACGTTTCCTGGTGCCTGACGCGGTCCTGGCCTACATCGATGCGCACGGGCTTTACCGTGCGTCGAACTGAAAAGGCGCGCTTGACCGCACGAACCGTCGTGCAGCAAGCGCCCGAACATATGAGCAAAACGAGTTTTTTATGACGAACAAAGACGTAAGCAAAGTTAAGCGTAAAGGCACCTTCAAAAGCGCCCCGCTGCCGGTTGAAGCCCACGTTGGCCCGGAGCTGGCTGGCGAAGAGCTGGTGAAAGTCGCGGTTGCCGCGCTTGAAGACGTGAAGGCCCAGGATATCCAGGTGCTGGACGTGCGCGACAAGCAGAGCATCACCGACTACATGATCATCGCCACCGGTACCTCCAACCGCCAGATCGGCGCGATGCTCGACAAGGTCCGCGAAGCCGTCAAAGCCCAGGGAGTCAAGCCATTGGGTGAAGAAGGCAAGGGCGACAGCGACTGGGTGCTGCTGGACATGGACGACGTGATCGTTCACATGATGACCAGCAACGCCCGTCAGTTCTACGACCTTGAGCGTCTGTGGAAAGGCGCCGAGCAGAGCCGTGCCGCCGATGGCAAGCACCACAGCCCGGAAGTGGGCCACGCGCACTTCGACAAGCTCAACAAAGACCAGGAATAAGGAACGGCTGTGCGCCTGCGTCTGATCGCTGTCGGTTCACGCATGCCCAAGTGGGTGGAAGAAGGCTGGCATGAGTATGCCAAGCGTCTGCCGGCCGAGCTGTCGCTTGAGCTGGTGGAAATCCCGCTCAACACCCGGGGCAAGAATGCCGACGTGGCGCGCTTTATCCGTCAGGAAGGCGAGGCCATGCTAGCCAAGGTCGGCCCCAACGAGCGCATCGTCACCCTCGAAGTGCACGGCAAGCCCTGGAGTACCGAGCAACTGGCGGTGGAACTGGACCGCTGGCGTCTGGATTCGCGCACGGTCAACTTCATGGTCGGTGGCCCTGAAGGGCTGGCGCCGGAAGTCTGTGCGCGGGCCGATCAGCGCTGGTCGCTGTCGGCGCTGACGTTGCCGCACCCGTTGGTAAGGATTCTGATCGGTGAACAGCTGTATCGCGCCTGGACAGTCCTGTCCGGGCACCCTTACCACAAATAATCTGCGCCGCGCCCGATGACTCAGCCGATCCGCATCAAGGACCACGAGAAAGACGCACGTCTGGTACGCGCTCGGGTCGTGTTTGGTGCTTTTCTGGTGGTGGGGCTGATCGGCGTGCTGGTCGCGCGCCTGTATTTCCTGCAGGTGATCCAGTACGACTATCACTCCACGCTGTCGGAAAACAACCGCGTGCACGTGCAGCCGATCCCGCCGACCCGTGGGCTGATTTTCGACCGCAACGGCGTGGTGGTTGCCGATAACCGCCCCAGCTTCAGCCTGAGCATGACCCGCGAACGCTCCGGCGACTGGCAGCAGGTGCTCGATGTGATCGTCGAGGTGCTGCAACTGACGCCGGAAGACCGGGTGATCTTCGAAAAACGCATGAGGCAGGGGCGCCGGCCGTTCGAGCCGGTGCCGATTCTGTTCGAGCTGACCGAAGAGCAGATCGCGCGCATCGCGGTGAACCAGTTCCGCCTGCCCGGCGTGGAAGTGGTGGCGCAGTTGGTGCGTCATTACCCTCAGGGGCCGCACTTTGCCCACTCGGTCGGCTATATGGGGCGCATCAACGAGAAAGAGCTCAAAAGCCTCGATCCGGTCAATTACAGCGGCACGCATCACATCGGCAAAACCGGCATCGAGCGCTTCTACGAGCCCGAGCTGCACGGCCAAGTGGGTTACGAAGAAGTCGAAACCAACGCGCGAGGCCGCGTGCTGCGCGTGCTCAAGCGCACCGACCCGGTGCCCGGCAAGGACATCGTGCTGAGCCTGGACATCAAGCTGCAGGAAGCCGCCGAAATGGCCCTGGGCGGTCGGCGCGGCGCGGTAGTGGCCCTCGACCCGAACACTGGCGAGGTGCTGGCGATGGTCAGCCAGCCGAGCTTCGACCCCAACCTGTTCGTGACCGGCATCAGCTTCAAGGCCTACGCCGAGTTGCGTG
This sequence comes from Pseudomonas sp. Leaf59, assembly GCF_920984685.1. Classification (NCBI taxonomy): domain Bacteria; kingdom Pseudomonadati; phylum Pseudomonadota; class Gammaproteobacteria; order Pseudomonadales; family Pseudomonadaceae; genus Pseudomonas; species Pseudomonas sp. Leaf59. The sequence continues at coordinate 30,603 of NZ_CAKLBR010000008.1, forward strand.
ATTCCATCGACCGACCGCTGTTCAACCGCGTGCTGCGCGGCCTGTACCCGCCTGGCTCGACCATCAAGCCGGCGGTGGCGATTGCCGGCCTGGACGCGGGCGTGGTCACCGCTTCCAGCCGTGTGTACGACCCGGGCTACTACATGCTGCCCAACTACGACCACAAATACCGCAACTGGAACCGCACCGGTGACGGCTATGTCGACCTGGACACCGCGATCATGCGCTCCAACGACACCTATTTTTACGACCTGGCCCACAAGCTGGGGATCGACCGTCTGGCGGCCTACATGGGCAAGTTCGGCCTCGGTCAGAAAGTCTCCCTGGACATGTTCGAAGAATCCCCCGGTCTGATGCCATCACGTGAATGGAAGCGCGCGACCCGTCGCCAGGCGTGGTTCCCGGGTGAAACCCTGATTCTCGGCATCGGCCAGGGCTACATGCAGGCCACCCCGCTGCAACTGGCCCAGGCCACCGCGTTGGTGGCCAACAAAGGCATCTGGAACCGCCCGCACCTGGCCCGGACCATCGAAGGCGAAAAACCGGTGGATGAAAACCCGATTCCCGACATCGTGCTGCGCGACCCGTCCGACTGGGCCAAGGTCAATCACGGCATGCAGCAGGTGATGCACGGCGCCCGGGGCACCGCGCGCAAGGCCGCGCTTGGCGCGCAGTACCGCATTGCCGGCAAGAGCGGCACGGCGCAGGTGGTGGCGATCAAGCAGGGCGAAAAGTATGACCGCAGCAAGGTTCAGGAGCGTCACCGTGACCACGCCTTGTTTGTCGGCTTTGCCCCGGCCGACGCGCCAAAAATCGTGGTGGCGGTGATGGTCGAGAACGGCGAATCCGGCTCCGGTGTGGCTGCGCCGGTGGTGCGCCAGATCATGGACGCCTGGCTGCTGGCCGACGACGGCAGGCTTAAGCCCGAGTATGGCGGCCCCCCTTCAACCCCCGAGGTGACGGCCCGTGAAGAGTAATTTTGACCGCATCCTCTCCAGCGAGGACGTGATGCGTCGTCGCGCGACGTTGCTGCAACGCATGCACATTGATGGCCCGCTGCTGATCCTGCTGCTGACCCTGGCGGCCGGCAGCCTGTTTGTGCTGTATTCGGCCAGCGGCAAGGACTGGGACCTGCTGATCAAGCAGGCGTCGTCGTTCGGCCTGGGCCTGTTGTCGATGGTGGTGATCGCGCAGTTGGAGCCACGCTTCATGGCGCGCTGGGTGCCGCTGGGGTATGTCGCCGGGGTGTTGCTGCTGGTGGTGGTGGATGTGATGGGCCACAACGCCATGGGCGCGACACGCTGGATCAACATTCCCGGGGTGATTCGCTTCCAGCCGTCGGAATTCATGAAGATCCTGATGCCGGCCACCATTGCCTGGTACCTGTCCAAACGCACCTTGCCGCCGCAGCTCAAGCACGTGGGCATCAGCCTGATCCTGATCGGCATCCCGTTCATCCTGATCGTGCGCCAGCCCGACCTCGGCACCTCGTTGCTGATCCTCGCCGGCGGCGCCTTCGTGCTGTTCATGGGTGGCCTGCGCTGGCGCTGGATCCTCAGCGTGCTGGCGGCTGCGGTGCCGGTGGCGGTGGCGATGTGGTTCTTCTTTATGCACGACTATCAGAAGCAGCGGATCCTCACGTTCCTCGACCCGGAAAGCGATCCGCTGGGCACCGGCTGGAACATTATCCAGTCGAAGGCCGCGATCGGTTCGGGTGGTGTGTTCGGCAAGGGCTGGTTGCTGGGCACCCAGTCGCATCTGGACTTTTTGCCCGAAAGCCACACCGACTTCATTATCGCGGTGCTGGGCGAAGAGTTCGGCCTGGTGGGCATCTGTGCGCTGCTGCTGATCTATTTGCTGCTGATCGGGCGGGGCCTGGTGATCACCGCGCAGGCGCAGACGCTGTTCGGCAAATTGCTCGCCGGCGCCTTGACCATGACTTTTTTTGTTTACGTTTTCGTCAACATCGGTATGGTCAGTGGCCTGCTGCCGGTGGTAGGGGTGCCGTTGCCGTTCATTAGCTACGGCGGAACTTCGCTGGTGACATTGCTGTCAGCGTTTGGGGTTTTGATGTCGATTCATACGCATCGCAAATGGATCGCACAGGTTTGAATAAGGTGAAGATGTCAATGCAAGTAATGCGCGGCTGGGCGACTCGGCATGCATCCTGGATGGGCCTGATCGGGCTGCTCGGTGCATCGCAGGAGACGCAGGCCGGTGACTACGATGGCTCTCCCCAGGTCGCCGAATTTGTCGGCGAAATGACCCGCGACTACGGTTTCGCCGGTGAACAGCTGATGGGCGTGTTCCGGGAGGCGCAGAAGAAGCAGGCGATCCTCGACGCCATCTCGCGCCCGGCCGAACGCGTGAAGCAGTGGAAGGAATATCGCCCGATGTTTCTCACCGATGCCCGCGTGGCCCGCGGCGTGGACTTCTGGCGTCAGCACGAGGCGGTGCTGGCTCGCGCCGAGCAGGAGTACGGCGTGCCGGCCCAGGTGATTGTTTCGATCATCGGCATCGAAACCTTCTACGGGCGCAATACCGGCAATTATCGGGTGATCGATGCCTTGTCGACCCTGGGCTTCGATTACCCGCCGCGCGCCGACTTCTTCCGCAAGGAGCTGCGCGAATTTCTCCTGCTGGCCCGCGAAGAGCAGGTCGACCCGCTGACCCTCAAGGGCTCCTACGCCGGTGCCATGGGCCTGCCGCAATTCATGCCGAGCAGCTTTCGCGCCTATGCGGTGGATTTTGACGGCGACGGCCACATCAATATCTGGAGCAACCCGGACGACGCCATCGGCAGCGTCGCCAGCTACTTCAAGCGCCATGGCTGGGTGGCTGGCGAACCGGTGGTGGTGCGCGCTGACGTCAGCGGCGAACGCGCCGACGAAGGTTTGACTCAAGGCATCGAACCGGTCAAGACCGTTGGGGAGTTGCGGGCGCTGGGCTGGTCGAGTCAGAATGCGCCCGGCGACGATCTGCCGGTAACGGCGTTCCGCCTTGAAGGCGAAAAGGGTCCTGAATACTGGATGGGCCTGCAGAATTTTTACGCAATCACGCGTTATAACCGCAGTGTGATGTACGCCATGGCCGTGCATCAGCTGTCAGACATGCTGGTCCAAGCACGGGGCACCAAGTAATGCGGGCATCGCCGTTCCATAAACCGCTCAAGCTGGTGGCGTTTGCCGCGTTGTCCTTGCTGGTTGTCAGTTGTTCCACGTCCACTCCCACCAGCCGTGGGCCGGTGCCCAAGGCCGGTGGCGCAATCGTCCGTGCCCAGCCGGGCCTGGACATCAACCGCGCGCACAAGGACGGCGCGCCGTGGTGGGACGTGGATGTGTCGAAGATCCCGGATGCCACGCCGACCCTGCACACCGGCCCCTACAAGGCCAACCCCTACACCGTGCTGGGCAAGAATTACTTCCCGCTGCAGGACTCCAAAACCTACGTCCAGTCGGGCACGGCGTCCTGGTACGGCACCAAGTTCCACGGTCAGAACACCGCCAATGGCGAGGTCTATGACCTGTACGGCATGAGCGCGGCCCACAAGACATTGCCGCTGCCCAGCTATGTGCGGGTGACCAACCTGGATAACAACCGCACGGTGATCCTGCGGGTCAACGACCGTGGGCCGTTCTATTCCGACCGTATCATCGACTTGTCCTATGCCGCCGCGAAGAAACTCGGTTATGCCGAAACCGGCACCGCGCGGGTCAAGGTCGAAGGCATCGACCCGGCCCAATACTGGGCCCAGCGTGGCAAACCGGCACCGTTGATGCTCAACGAGCCGCGCACCGTGCAGCCGCAAGTGACCGCCTCCACCGGCAAGATCGAACAATGGACACCACCGCCTGCGCAGCATGCCCCGGACACCGTGGTCGTGCCCCATGCCGCACCTGGCGCGTCCATGGCCGGCGGGCAATTCCTGCAGGTGGGCGCTTTCGCCAACCCGGATGCGGCAGAACTGTTAAGGTCCAAGCTCAGCGGCATGGTCAACGCGCCGGTATTCATCAGCTCCATCGTGCGTAACCAGCAGACCCTGCACCGTGTACGCATGGGCCCGATCGGCTCGCCAAGCGAGGTCGCGCAGGTGCAGAACAGCGTACGCCTGGCCAACCTGGGGCAGCCCAAGCTGGTCACCGCCGAATAAACCCGATTGAAGGTTCAGGCTCCTGCGGGGCTCGAACCCTGGTTGCTGGCTCGTTGAACAACAAAAACCCAGGGGCAAGGGGTGAGCGGGCAATCGAACACGCGACAGTCTGGCAACGGGCTGTCTGAATAAGTTTTGCCCGCGAGGGCAAGTTTCCATACGCAATTTCGAGAGACGGATGAACATCACCACCTTAGCCAAACGCACGTGCCTGCTTATCTCGCTGATCATCACCCCGGCCGCCTGGGCGGTTGAAATGGTGCCGGCTTCCCCGCAACTGGCCGCCAAGGCCTGGGTCCTCATGGATGCCGCCAGCGGCAACGTGCTGGTCGAGAACGGCGGTGACGTGCGCCTGCCGCCCGCCAGCCTGACCAAGCTGATGACCGCCTACATCGCGACCCTGGAAATCCGTCGCGGCCAGATCGGCGAGAACGATCCGGTCACCGTCAGCGAAAACGCCTGGCGTACCGGCGGTTCGCGGATGTTCATCAAGGTCGGCTCGCAGGTCACCGTGAGCGACCTGCTGCACGGCATCATCATCCAGTCGGGTAACGACGCCAGCGTGGCCCTGGCCGAACACATCGCCGGCAGCGAAGACGCGTTCGCCGACATGATGAACAAGACCGCCGGCGACCTGGGCATGACCAACAGCCACTTCATGAACCCGACCGGCCTGCCGAACCCTGAGCACTATTCGTCGGCTCACGACATGGCGATCCTGGCCCGCGCGATCATCCGCGTCGACCCGGTGCACTATGCGATCTACTCCCAGAAGGAATTCTTCTGGAACAACATCAAGCAGCCCAACCGCAACCTGTTGCTGTGGCGTGACAAGACCGTTGATGGCCTGAAAACCGGCCACACCGACGAAGCCGGTTACTGCATGGTGTCGTCCGCTGTACGTGATGGCCAGCGCCTGATCGCCGTGGTATTCGGCACCAACAGCGAGCAGGCCCGTGCGGCCGAGACGCAAAAGCTGCTGACCTACGGCTTCCGTTTCTTCGAAACCCAGACCTTCTACCAGAAGGGCACCGAGCTTGCGACCGCACCGGTATGGAAGGGCGCGACCTCCCAGGTCAAGGCCGGCCTGGCCGACGATCTGACCCTGACCATGCCTAAAGGCCAGCTGAAGAAGCTGGCTGCCAGCATGACCCTGAACCCGCAACTGGTTGCGCCTATCGCCAAGGGCGATGTGATCGGTAAAGTCGAAGTGAAGCTGGACGACAAGGTGGTGCACAGCGCCGACCTGATCGCGCTCGACGCCGTCGACGAAGGTGGTATCTTCCGCCGCGTGTGGGATAGCATCCGTCTGTTCTTCTACGGCTTGTTCAACTGATTGTGTGCACCTGCAAAGCCCCGCGTTGATCCGACGCGGGGCTTTGCCCGTCGCCACGGCTTACCGCTTACGAGGCTGTTCTGCCATGACCGATAAAGAAGTGAAGGCGCCAAAGATCGAGTTCCCGGTGACGGACTATCCCGTCAAGGTGATCAGCGATACCGGTGCAGGCAACAAGGACAAGATCCTCGAGATCGTGCGTAAACACGCGACGATCAACGACAACCGGGTGGACGAGCGTTCGAGCACCAACGGTAAATACACCACGATCCAGTTGCACATCGTTGCGACCGGTCAGGAACAGCTCTACGACATCAACAGTGAACTGCGGGCCACCGGCTTCGTGCACATGGTGTTGTGATGCCCGCAGTCCTGGGCTTTCGCGAGCTTGGCCAGATGGCCTATGAGCCCGTGTGGCATGCCATGCAGCGCTTCACCAACGAGCGCGGCACTTCGGCCCCGGATGAAATCTGGCTGGTGGAGCATCCGCCGGTGTTCACCCAGGGCCAGGCCGGCAAAGCTGAGCACCTGCTGGTGCCGGGTGATATTCCAGTGGTGCAGGTCGACCGAGGTGGCCAAGTGACTTACCATGGTCCCGGCCAACTGGTGGCTTACCTGCTGCTGGATGTGCGCAAGCTGGGGTTTGGCGTGCGCGACCTGGTGAGCCGCATGGAGGCGTGCCTGATCGAGCTGCTGGCCAGTTATGGCGTGAGCGCCGCAGCCAAGCCCGATGCACCCGGCGTGTACGTGGACGGTGCGAAAATCGCCTCGCTGGGGTTGCGCATCCGCCATGGCTGTTCCTTTCATGGCCTGGCCCTGAATGTGGACATGGACCTGGCGCCATTTCGTCGCATCAACCCCTGTGGTTATGCGGGGCTTGCGATGACGCAACTGAGCGAACACGCCACACCGATTAAATTTGCCGAGGTAAGTGCCCGGCTGCGCGCGCAGCTCGTCAAACACCTCGACTATGCTGAGCAGACGACCCTCACGGGCGGAATCGACTGATTATGACTACTGATGCAGTGCAAACCATGATCCCGACGCTGGACATCACCGAGCGTCCGGCCCCGGCCCCGCGTGCCAAGGTGGAAGCCGGCGTCAAGCTGCGTGGCGCCGAGAAGGTTGCACGCATCCCGGTCAAGATCATTCCCACCACCGAACTGCCGAAGAAACCCGACTGGATCCGCGTGCGCATCCCGGTTTCGCCGGAAGTCGACCGTATCAAGGCCCTGCTGCGCAAACACAAGCTGCACAGCGTGTGCGAAGAGGCGTCCTGCCCGAACCTGGGCGAATGCTTCTCCGGCGGCACCGCCACCTTCATGATCATGGGTGACATCTGCACCCGTCGCTGTCCGTTCTGCGACGTCGGCCATGGCCGTCCGAAGCCGCTGGACGTGAACGAGCCGCAAAGCCTGGCCATCGCCATCGCCGACCTCAAACTCAAATACGTGGTGATCACCTCAGTGGACCGCGACGACCTGCGTGACGGCGGTGCCCAGCACTTTGCCGACTGCATCCGCGAAATCCGCAAGCTGTCGCCGAACGTGATGCTTGAAACCCTGGTGCCGGACTACCGTGGCCGCATGGACGTGGCGCTGGAAATCACCGCTGCCGAGCCGCCGGATGTGTTCAACCACAACCTGGAAACCGTGCCGCGCCTGTACAAGGCCGCGCGTCCGGGTTCGGACTACCAGTGGTCGCTGACCCTGCTGCAGAAATTCAAGCAGATGATGCCGCACATCCCGACCAAATCCGGCCTGATGCTGGGCCTGGGCGAAACCGACGAAGAAGTGATCGACGTCATGAAGCGCATGCGCGAACACGACATCGACATGCTGACCCTCGGCCAATACCTGCAGCCGTCGCGCAGCCACTTGCCAGTGCAGCGTTTCGTGCACCCGGACGTCTTCGCCTGGTTCGCCGAGGAAGGCTACAAGATGGGCTTCAAGAACGTGGCGTCTGGCCCGTTGGTACGTTCGTCGTACCACGCCGACGAGCAGGCAAAACTGGTCAAGGCCAGCCTGGTTTCCGCCTAGAGCGCTGAGTAACACCGCAGGCCTGAAGTGCAGGAAGGGCCAATGTGGGAGGGGGCTTGCTCCCGATAGCGGTGTTTCAGTCACCTGATGTATTGACTGTCACACCGCCATTGGGAGCAGGCCCCCTCCCACTTTTTGCATGGAGAACATGGATGAACGCCGCCGTACCCGCATTGCGCCCCGAAGGCACCATCGCCCTGATCGCCCCGGCCGGCCCCGCCGCGCTGGACGTGGAAAAAGCCGAGCAATGGATGCGCAATCGCGGCTATGACCTGCGCATCTACCCCGGTGTGTATGAACGCGACGGCTACCTTGCCGGCAGCGATAAAACCCGCCTCGCCGACCTCCATGCCGCCTTCGCTGATCCCGATATCGATGCCATCTTCTGCCTGCGCGGCGGCTACGGCACGCCACGTCTGCTCGACAGCCTGGATTTCGGCCTGCTGCGCGCCAACCCCAAACCCTTTGTCGGCTACAGCGACATCACCGCCTTGCACCTGGCGATCAACCGCTATGCGGGCTTTGTGACCTTCCACGGGCCGATGCTCAACGCCGATCTGCTGGGCGACAAGCAGCCACCCACCGAGTCCTCGTTGTTCAGCCTGCTGCGTGGCCAACTGGGCACTGGCAGCGAGTTGGCGCACCCTGTCGCCTTCCCGCTGACCACCCTTGAGCCGGGCATCGCCCGTGGGCGCTTGCAGGGTGGAAACCTGTCGATGATCGCCGCAGTGATGGGCACGCCGTTTGAAATCGACGCGCAAGGCATCATCCTGTTTATCGAGGACATCAACGAGCCGATCTACCGCATCGACCGCCTGCTTACGCACTTGCGCCTGGCCGGCAAGCTGGCGCAGGTCGCCGGTGTGTTGGTGGGGGATGTAGCAGGGGTGGACGGCATGGCGTTGGAACGGCTATTGAAGCAGACCTTCGAACCGCTCGGCATTCCGGTACTGGCCGGCTGGCGCAGCGGGCACTGCGATCCCAACCTGACGTTGCCGCTGGGCGCAGTGGTTCGCCTGGATGCGGGGGAGCAGCGGGTGGTGCTGGAGCAGGATGTGGTCTTTAAATAATGGTTGCCTGGCATGCCGTCATCGGGAGCAAGCCCCCTCCCACACGTTGAATGTATTCACAGTTCAAAGGTGGGAGGGGACTTGCTCCCGATGACGGTAGTCGCCATAAGCGAATCTAGCGGTTCTGCAGAGATTCCAGCAACTTCACCGTCGCATACCCGTCCGCCGGCCAGCCCAGCGCCTGCTGCGCCGCGCGAATCGCCTTGCGCGTATTCGCGCCGATAATCCCGTCCGGGTTGCCCGCGTCATAGCCCTTGGCGGTCAGCGCTGCCTGCAGGTCGATGCGTTGGGAGCGGCTCAGCGGCAATTCATCCTTGGGCCAGTCTCCACGAATCACACCCCCGCCACCAAACCGCTCCGACAGCAGGCCAACCGCCAGTGCGTAGGAAGAGGAGTTGTTGTACTTGAGGATCGCGCGGAAGTTATCCAGCACCAGGAACGCCGGGCCACGGTAACCGGCTGGCAGCAGCAGGGCGGCGGACAGTTGGTCGACGTTGGGCGGCATGCTTGCCCCCGGTGGCAGCTGAATGCCGAGTTTCAGCCACTCGGCCACGCTCTTGCGCACGCTGCCGTCGGCCAGGGCGTAATCGAAGTGGGTCGGCAGTTGTTTCACCTCAAAGCCCCACGGCTGGCCTTTCTGCCAGCCGGAGCTTTGCAGGTAATGCGCGGTGGAGGCGAGGGCGTCGGCCGGGCTGTTCCAGATATCGCGGCGGCCGTCGCCATCGAAGTCCACGGCGTGGGTGTTGTAGGTGGTCGGGATAAATTGGGTCTGACCCATGGCGCCGGCCCACGAGCCTTTCATCTGGTCGGCCTGGATATCGCCATGCTGGATGATCTGCAGCGCGGCGAGCAATTGCGCCTGGGCAAAGGCTGGGCGGCGGCCCTCATAGGCCAGGGTGGCCAGAGAGCGGATGACCGAGTTATTGCCTTGGAACGCGCCAAAATTACTCTCCATGCCCCACACCGAGACCAGCGCCTGGCGGTCGACGCCATAGCGTTGCTCGATGCTCTGCAGGGTATCGGCGTACTTGATCAGCAGCGCCTGGCCATTGCGCACGCGCACCGCCGACAAGGCGCCGTCGAGGTACTCCCACACCGGGCGGGAAAACTCCGGCTGGCTGCGGTCGGCGCGAATCACCGCCATGTCGGGGGTGACGTTGGCGAAGGCGTTATCAAAGACGGCGGGTGTGATCCCGGCTTTCAGCGCGTCCGCGCGGAACCCGGCCTGCCATTCGGCAAAAGTCTGGGTGGGCTGGATATCAAGATTGTCCACCGCCAAAGGTGCAACCACGGCAGGCGCGACGGCCGGCACGGTCTGGATTTTCGGCAGAGGCTGGGCGTCGGCGGCGGTGGGTTTCTCGGCGCAGGCGACAAGCAGAATAAGGCTGGAGGCAGCAATCAATTGGCGCAGGTGCCAACGACGGGAAAGACTAGAGGGCATGCACAGGTCCAGGGGTTACAAATCAAGTGCAGACCTTATCATGCCGGAGGGGCGCTTGCCTTCAGGCAGCCAGAAAGTAAGAAGCCTCCCAGCTGTCAGACTGGAAGGCTTCGCGGCGGTAGCTGCCTTTGCCCTTGCCGGCGCGTTCCTGGCGGCTGCGGAACAGTGGCTGGGCGATGATGGATTTGGCCTTGTTGGGGCCATTCCTGGATGGCTTTTTGCTCATGATGAGTACTCTTGATGGATGAGTGGAACGGCGCAAATAATCGGCCGAATCGGCGGGGCTGTAAAGCCTGAGAATTGTAAATACAGATCAAAATGCGGCGGGGTTATTCGGCGGGCAGTGTGAGGCGCTGGCCAGCCATCAACAGCGACAAACGGCTCAGACTCATCCACGGCGAGCCCGCCGCCTGGCCCTTGATCTGTGCATCGATACGCTGCGCCTCCAGCAACAATTGCGCCCAGCGTTGCGCCGTGTGCCGTTGCAGGGCTTTGCTCATCAGCGGCTTGCGCTTGTCCCACACCGGTGGGCGGGCCTGGCTGAAGCATTTGTCCAGTGGCGTGCCCTGGCTGTATTGCAGTGCGATATTGGCCAGTACCCGCAGCTCGCGGGCCAGGGCCCATAGAATCACCGGCGGCTCCACCCCTTCGCCGCGCAAGCCTTCGAGCATGCGCAGGGCATGGGCCGGCTCACCGTTGAGGATAGCGTCCACCAGCCCGAACACGTCAAAGCGCGCACTGTCGGCCACCGCACCTTGCACGGTTTCGACGGTGATCTGTCCGTCTTCAGCCATCAACTTGAGCTTTTCGATCTCCTGAGCGGCGGCCAGCAGGTTGCCCTCGACCCGCGCGGCAATCAGCTCCACAGCGTCTTGTGTCGCCGACAACCCTGACTGGGAAAGGCGTTGACGAATCCACTGCGGCAACTGGTTGCTGTCCACCGGCCAGATCTGGATGAACTGCGTCTGCGCGCCTTCCACCAGCGCCTTGCCCCACTTGGTTTTCTGCGCGCTGCCGTCGAGCTTGGGCAGGCTGATCAGCAGGACCGTGTCCTCGGCCGGCCGTGCGCAGTATTCCATCAGCGCCGCCGCGCCCTTGTCGCCGGGCTTGCCCGAGGGCAGGCGAAGTTCCAGCAGGCGCTTTTCGGCAAACAGCGACATGCTGGCGCCGGCTTGCAGCAACGTACCCCAGTCGAAACTGGCGTCGGCGCTGAACACCTGGCGTTCGTCGAAACCTTGCTGGCGCGCGGCGCTGCGAATGGCGTCTGCCGCTTCCTGGCACAGCAGCGGGTCATCGCCGCTGACGATGTACACAGGCGCAAGGCCACCTTGCAGGTGTTTGGCGAGTTGGGCGGGGGCGAGTTTCATAGGCGGGGCGAACGGGGCGCCTGGGGCGCCCCGTCTGGCTTACTCGACAGGGACTTCAACAGGCGATTGTTTCGGCGTGTTGTTTTCGTACTCTTGCGCAGCTTTCAAGGCATCGGCGTCAGCCTTGGCCTTGTCGTCAGCGCGTTGCTGCAATGTCTCAAGTTGTTGCGGGGTCAGAAGCGACAGGCGCAGGACCATGCGCTGGACCAGATCACGCCGCATTTCCTTGCGCACCTGAATGATTTGCGAGTCAGAACCTACCAGGTTATTGCCGTCGTGGCTGACGACCTTCTGTACCTGGATCTTGTCACCCATCAATGGCAGCTTGTCACGGCCCTGGATCTCGAAGGTCAGCTCGGTGCTCAGCTCGATGTCCGAGGCACGGCCGGCGCTGGCGTAGCTCAGGTTGCGCTGGGTGTCTCGCTCGTCGGCCAGGAACAGCTTGTAGGGCGCGCCGGTGTAGATGTGCACGCCGCTGCTTTCCATGACCTGACGCAATTGCGTCACAGTTTCGCCGTAGGCGTTGCGGGCGCTGACGTCCCATTCCTTGATCGCCAGTTCATTGGTGCCGGTGCCGCGCAACTGGAAGCCGCATGCGCTCAGCAGCACGGCAAGGCCCATCACCAGCAAATTGCGTTTGATCATTTTTGTTGCTCCCCTTGAAACCAGGCGGGCCTTATCGAGGCCCTGAAGGTTTAGTTCGGCGCAAGGCTCAAGCCTTGCGCCCGATCCGATTTAGCTGGCGACGATATTGACCAGTTTGCCCGGCACCACGATCACTTTGCGGATCGTCAGGCCTTCGGTAAAGCGCAGCACGTTCTCGTTGACCCGCGCCGCCGCTTCAACCTCTTCGCGACTCGCACTGGCGGGCATGTCGATCTGCCCGCGCAGTTTGCCATTGACCTGGATCACCAGTTGCAACGTGTCCTGCACCAGCGCGCTGTCATCCTGCACCGGCCACCGCGCATCGATGACTGCCTCGTTGTGGCCCAACCGGCTCCACAATTCATGGCTGATGTGCGGCGTGATCGGGGCGAGCAACAGGGTAACCGTTTCCAGGCCCTCCTGAATCAGTGCGCGATCCTGCTCGGTGGCTTGCGGGGCTTTTTCCAGCACGTTCATCAGTGTCATCACCTGAGCGATGGCGGTGTTGAACTTGTGGTTCTGGCCCACGTCCTGGCCGGCTTGCTTGATGGCCAGGTGGGTGCTGCGGCGAATGGCTTTCTGCTCGTCGCTCAGCGCGGCCACGTCCAGTTTGCCGGGCAGGCCCTGGCTGACATGGGCGTGGGCCAGGCGCCAGACGCGTTTGAGGAAGCGGTGCGAGCCTTCGACGCCGGAGTCGGACCATTCGGCGCTCATGTCCGGTGGCGATGCGAACATCATGAACAGGCGGCAGGTGTCGGCGCCGAACTGATCGATCATCGACTGCGGGTCGACGCCGTTGTTCTTGGACTTGGCCATTTTCTCGGTGCCGCCGATTTCCACCGGCAGGCCGTCGGATTTCAGTTTGGCGCTGATCACCTTGGCCTTGCTGTCACGCTCCAGTTCCACGTCCGCCGGGTTGAACCAGGTGTAGGCGCCATTGGCTTCGCGGCGATAGTAGGTGTCGGCGATCACCATGCCCTGGGTGAGCAGGTTCTTGAACGGCTCATCGGAACTCACCAGGCCTTCGTCACGCATCAGCTTGTGGAAGAAGCGCGCGTAGAGCAGGTGCAGGATGGCGTGTTCGATACCGCCGATGTACTGGTCCACCGGCAACCAATGGTCGGCTGCGGATTTTTCCACCAGGCCGCCTTCATAGTGCGGCGAGGCGTAGCGGGCGTAGTACCACGAGGACTCGACGAAGGTGTCCATGGTGTCGGTTTCACGCTTGGCCGGCGCGCCGCATTTGGGGCAGGCGCACTCGTAGAACTCGGGCATGCGGGCCAGTGGGGAACCGGCGCCATCGGGCACTACGTCTTCAGGCAGCACGACCGGCAACTGGTCTTCCGGTACCGGCACGTCGCCGCAGGTGTCGCAGTGGATGATCGGGATCGGGCAGCCCCAGTAGCGCTGGCGGCTGATGCCCCAGTCGCGCAGGCGGAACTGGGTGCGCGAGGCGCCGAGGTTTTTCTTGATCAGCGCCACTTCAATGGCATCGAAAGCGCCGGCGAAGTCCAGGCCGTCGAATTCGCCGGAGTTGATCAGCTCGCCGTGTTCGCCGTAGGCGTCCTGCCAGGGCGCCGGGTTGGTATCACCCGCGCTGGTGCGCACCACGGATTTGATCGGCAGGCTGTACTGGGTGGCGAATTCGAAATCACGCTCGTCGTGAGCCGGCACGGCCATGACGGCGCCATCGCCGTAGTGCATCAGCACATAGTTGGCGACCCATACCGGCAGCTTTTCACCGGTGAGGGGATGCTCGACGAACAGCCCGGTCGGCAGGCCTTTTTTCTCCTGGGTGGCGACGTCGGCTTCGGCCACGCTGCCGCCCTTGCACTCGGCGATGAACGCCGCAAGCTCGGGATTGTTCTGTGCGGCCTGGGTGGCCAGCGGGTGTTCGGCGGCCACGGCGACGTAGGTCGCGCCCATCAGGGTGTCGGGGCGGGTGGTGAAGACCTTGAGTGCGCCCGCTTCGCCGATGGACTCGACGTGATACGGGAACTGCACTTCCATGCCCTTGGATTTGCCGATCCAGTTGCGCTGCATGGTCTTGACCTGTTCAGGCCAGCCCGGCAGGTCGTCGAGGCTCGACAGCAACTCATCGGCGTAGGCGGTGATCTTGAAGTAGTACATCGGGATCTGGCGCTTTTCGATGACCGCGCCGGAACGCCAGCCGCGACCGTCGATCACCTGCTCGTTGGCCAGTACGGTCTGGTCGACCGGGTCCCAGTTCACGGTACCGTTCTTGCGGTAGATCACGCCTTTTTCGAACAGGCGGGTGAACAGCCATTGTTCCCAGCGGTAGTAGTCCGGCTTGCAGGTGGTCACTTCGCGGGACCAGTCCACCGCCAGGCCCAGGCTGCGCAGCTGGGTCTTCATGTAGGCGATGTTTTCGTAGGTCCACTTGGCGGGCGCCACGTTGTTCTTCATCGCGGCGTTTTCCGCCGGCATGCCGAAGGCGTCCCAACCCATGGGTTGCAGGACGTTCTTGCCGAGCATGCGCTGATAGCGCGAGATCACGTCGCCGATGGTGTAGTTACGCACGTGCCCCATATGTAGCTTGCCGCTGGGGTAAGGGAACATCGACAGGCAATAGTAAGTCTCCTTGCCTGGCTGTTCGCTGACTTCGAAGGACTTTTGCGCGTCCCAGAAGGTTTGTGCGGCATTTTCTATTTCACGGGGCTGGTAATGTTCGTGCATGGCTACTTTTGAACTGAATAGGGGTGGCCTAATCCTCTTCGGTGCAGCGTTAGGGCTGAGCGACACCGATGCGCGGCGCGTGCATGCCCAAACCCTGCGGGAAGTGGAGTTACAGGAAGCGCCGTAGCATACATGACCCCACTCTATCGAGGGAAACCCTGATTGCGCACGCCAGGCCGTCTGTCGCGGCGTCAGGCAGGCCCGGCCACTGGGTCTACGCTGTTGAGTGGGGAGCGAGTCTTATCTTCAATGAGGTGAGGGGATGGTCAAATCGCAGCGAATGTTAACCAAACCGGATGTCTACCAAGGACTGATCGACCGCTTGGGTCGTGCGTTGGATGCCGCCAGCACCGCGGGTCGATTGCGTGATGAACGCCCCGTCGAGCTGGAGCTGCGTGGCCTGAGCCGCGCAGAGCTGGAACTGATCAAGGCTTACCTGGAAAAAAACGAACGCTCGACGCCTGGCCGTGTGGCTTCCCCGCCACCAAGCGCGCCGACACAGTCGGCGAAGGTGGTGTGGCTCAAGGATGCAGCGCGCGAGCGCGGTCCGGCAACCCATCGGGCGGACCGGTTCAAGTGATGCACCCCCCATGTGAAGCTTTGCGCTGAACCCTGATACACCTTAGGCTTCGGGCATCCATGGAGATGCTCGATGCCTATTCGCTATTTCATTAAACAACTGTTGCTGCCGCCTGGCATTCTCTTGCTGCTGCTGGCCCTTGGCTGGTGGTTGCGACGCACACGCCCGCGCCTTGCCGGCTGCTGTTTTGCCCTGGGGTTGGGCGGGCTGTGGCTGATGAGCCTGCCGGTGGTGGTGGAGTGGAGTGCACGGGCGCTGGAGACCGTGCCACCTTTGGCCCGTGAGGACTGGTCTACCCTGGCTCAACGGGCAGATGCCATTGTGATCCTCGGTTCTGGACGCGAACGCGGTGACCCTGCGTGGGGTTCGGACCAGCCGACGGGTATCGGCCTGGAGCGTCAGCGTTATGCGGCGCGATTGGCCAAGGCATCCGGCCTGCCTGTGCTGACAACCGGTGGCCTGCACTACGACACGCCGCCCAGCGAGGCGGAACTGATGGCGGTTTCAATGCAGGATGATTTTGGCGTCACGGTGCGCTGGAAGGAGGAACGCAGCCGAACCACCTGGGAAAACGCGCAGATGAGCGCCGCGATCCTGTTGCCCCAAGGCATCAAGCGCGTGGTGGTGGTCACTCAAGCCTGGCACATGCCGCGCTCGGTGTGGAGCTTTGAAAAGGCGGGCTTTACCGTGGTGCCGGCGCCGGTGGGCTTTCTTGGCGTGGACAATGCGCGGCCACTGGGTGGCTGGATGCCGGAGTTCAAGTCGATATGGCAGAGCGGGTATTTGTTGAATGAGGCGGTGGGGCAGGTGGGGTATCGGTTGTTTTACAAGTAACGCCACCGATCTGAATGTGGGAGGGGGTTTGCTCCCGATAGCGGTGTTTCAGTCAACAGCTACATTGACTGACCCACTGCAATCGGGAGCAAGCCCCCTCCCACATTGGTTTTGGGTGGGTCGGCTAGACGGCTTTGGACATTCGGCCCGCCAGCAACGCCCAGCCAAACAGCACCAGACACACAATGATCAACGGCCACGAGCGCCATTGCAGATAGGGCGTGAGCTGGTGCATCGGCACCACTTCGCCATAGAGAATGCCACGCTCGAACTGTGGAATCTGCGCGGTGATCTGCCCGAACGGATTGATCAGCGCGGTCACGCCGTTGTTGGTGGCGCGGATCATCCAGCGACCTGCCTCCAGAGCACGCATCTGCGCCATTTGCAGGTGCTGCAACGGGCCGATGGAGCGGCCAAACCAGGTGTCATTGCTGATGGTCAGCAGCAAGTCGCTGCGGGCCGACAGGCCGGCGGCAAATTCCGGGTACACCACTTCGTAGCAAATGAACGGTGCAATCTGGTAGCCCTTGGCCTGCAACAGCGGCTGGTCTGCCGGTCCACGGGCGAAGTCCGACATCGGCAGGTCAAAGAACGCAATCAGGCCGCGCAGCATGTCCTGCAGCGGCACGTACTCGCCGAAGGGCACCAGCTTCTGCTTGAGGTAGGTGCCGTCGCCTTCGCCCACCACGGTGATGCCATTGAAATAGCGCTTTTCGTGGCGCACCTCCTGGCGGATCGGTACCCCGGTGATCAGCGCGGTATGCCGGTCGGCGGCAAACTTGCCCATCATGCCCAGGTAATCTTCGACGGATTCCTTGAGCACCGGCACCGCCGTTTCCGGCCATACCAGCAGGTCAACCGGCCTGGAACTCAAGCTCATGTCGCGGTACAGCGCGAGCTGGGCCGTCAGCTGTTGCGGGTCCCACTTCATGCTTTGTTCGATGTTGCCCTGGATCGCGGCCACGCTCAGCGGTGCGCCGGAGGGCGTGGTCCAGGCGTGATGCTTGAGTGCCAGGCCGATTGCCCACGGCGCGACCAGTAACGCCAGGCCTGCGCCGATGAAGGCATTGCGTTTGGTCGCCAGCAGGCGCGGCAGGTTGCACAACAGCGCCGCCGTCAGCGCCAGCGCGAACGAAATCAGCCACATCCCGCCCATAGGCGCCAGGCCGGTGAGCGGGCCGTCCAGTTGGCTGTAGCCGGAGTACAGCCACGGGAAACCGGTGAGGAACCAGCCACGAAACGCTTCCTGGCCGACCCACAATGCGGCAAAGGTCAGCGCGTCCGCCAGCGGCGCTTCATTGCGGCGCAGCCAGCGCGCCCACAGCCAGGCGGGCAGGGCGAAGAACCAGGCGATTGCGGCGGTGAACAGCAGCATCAGGAAACCCGCCAGCAGCACCGAAGCGCCGCCGAAGTGGTGGATGCTGTAGTAGATCCAGCTGGTGCCGGCGCCGAACAGACCGAAGCCGAAACACCAGCCACGGCCCAGGGCCTGGCGTGGGCTCAGGCCCCGCAGCCCGACATAGAACACGCCGACCGCCACCAGTGCAAACGGCCACAGGTCGAACGGCGCCAGCGCCAGAGTAGTGATGGCGCCGGCCACCACGGCCAGCAAGTTACCGGGCCAGCCGGGTGCGATCAAACGGCGCATGTCAGTCCTTAGCGGGCAATCGGAGTCAGGCGGATCAAGTGGATGCGGCGGCTATCGGCATTCAGGATGCGGAAGCGGTACGCGCCAATCTCGGTGGTTTCGTTACGTTTTGGCAGATGCCCGAACGCACTCATCACCAGGCCGCCGACGGTGTCGAATTCATCGTCGGAGAATTCGCTGTCGAAGAACTCGTTGAAGTTCTCGATCGGCGTCAGTGCCTTGACCAGGAAATCACCGCTGGGCAGCGGTTTGATGTAGCTGTCTTCTTCGACGTCGTGTTCGTCTTCGATGTCGCCGACGATCTGCTCGAGCACGTCTTCGATGGTCACCAGGCCCGCAACGCCGCCGTATTCGTCGATCACAATGGCCATGTGATTGTGGTTGGCGCGAAACTCGCGCAGCAGCACATTCAGGCGCTTGGATTCAGGCACGAAGGTGGCCGGCCGCAGCAGGTCCTTGATATTGAAGTTGTCGCCGTTCTCCTTGAGGATCAGCGGCAGCAGGTCCTTGGCCAGCAGGACACCCATGACGTCGTCATGGCTTTCACCGATCACCGGGTAGCGCGAGTGCGCCGAGTCGATCACGGCCGGGAGGAACTCCCGTGGGGTCTGGGTCGCCTTGATGCTGATCATCTGCGAGCGCGGCACCATGATGTCGCGGACCTGCAGGTCAGCCACCTGGATGGCGCCTTCGACGATGGCCAGCGCTTCGCTGTCCAGCAACTTGTTCTGGTGGGCCTCGCGCAGCAGCTCCAGCAGCTCCTGGCGGTTTTTCGGCTCGTGGGCAAAAGCCTGGGTCAATTTACCCAGCCATGACTTCTGCCCGTTGCTCGATCGGTCTTCGCTCATAGCGATTACTCTGAATCCTTTATCGTTACAGTTAGTAGGTGATGTTCAAGCTTCGTCATCTGCATACGGGTCCGGATGGCCCAATTCTGCAAGCAACGTTCGTTCCAGTGCTTCCATTTCTTCGGCTTCGTCATCGTCAATATGGTCGTAACCCAAGAGATGCAAGCAGCCATGAATGACTAGATGGGCCCAGTGGGCCTCAAGTTCCTTGCCTTGCTCCTGCGCCTCACGCTCGACCACCGCGACGCAGATCACCAGGTCGCCCAGCAAGGGGATGTCCAGCAGCTCGTCGGGCACGTCGGCGGGGAAGGACAGCACGTTGGTCGCGTAGTCCTTGTGGCGCCAGGTGTGATTCAGCTCGCGGCCTTCGGCTTCGTCCACCAGGCGGATGGTCAACTCCGAGTCGGCGCTGCGCTGGCGCAGGGCCAGGGCGCACCAGGTGCGAAATTGCGCTTCGCTGGGGGCGGGCGCGTCGGTCGCCAGCTGCAGGTCGAGCTCAAGCATCGCGGCGCGTGTCCCTGGTCAGGCCGTCGTCGCGGTGTTCGAAGCGCTCGTAGGCTTCGACGATGCGCTGCACCAGCGGGTGACGCACCACATCCTTGGGCATGAAATGCGTAAAGCTGATGCCGGGCACGTCCTTGAGCACCTCGATCACCTGGCCCAGGCCTGACTTGGTGCCCTTGGGCAGGTCGACCTGGGTGATGTCGCCGGTGATCACGGCAGTGGAGCCGAAACCGATACGGGTGAGGAACATCTTCATCTGTTCGACGGTGGTGTTCTGGCTTTCGTCGAGGATGATGAAGCTGTTGTTCAAAGTGCGTCCGCGCATGTAGGCGAGCGGGGCGATCTCGATCACCTGGCGTTCGATCAGCTTGGCCACGTATTCGAAGCCGAGCATCTCGTAGAGCGCGTCGTAGAGCGGGCGCAGATAGGGGTCGATCTTCTGGGCGAGGTCGCCGGGCAGGAAGCCGAGCTTTTCGCCGGCCTCGACCGCCGGGCGCACCAGCAGGATGCGGCGCACTTGCTCGCGCTCCAGCGCGTCGACGGCGCAGGCCACGGCCAGGTAAGTCTTGCCGGTGCCGGCCGGGCCGATGCCGAAGTTGATGTCGTTGCCGAGGATTTCCTTGACGTACTTCTGCTGATTCAAGCCGCGCGGGCGAATCATGCCTTTTTTGGTACGCAGGGCCACGCTGGCTTCGGCCACGGGATTGTTGGCCAGGTCTTCCACCGCCGACTCCTGCAGGTACAGGTGCACGGTTTCCGGCGACAGCTCGCTGCCTTTGGTCTCGCGGTAGAGCCGGCGCAGCAGGTTTTCTGCCGAGGTGGTGTGCTGGGGTTCACCAATGAGCTCGAACTGATTGCCGCGATTGCGGATCTCGATGCTCAGGCGTTGTTCGATCAGGCGCAGGTGCTCGTCGAATTGTCCGCACAGATTGGCGAAGCGGCGAGCCTCAAACGGCTCGAGGATAAAACGATGGGGTTCTACTGTAGGTGCGTTCAAGGTCGCTTTTAGCCGCCCTTTGGCTGTTGAGGTGAAGGAGAGGATAGCGCCAGTGACTGGTGTGCGAAAGCACTTACGTCGTCGGAGTGTTGCACGGTTCAAATGTGGGAGGGGCCTTGCCCCCGATGGCTGAGTGTCAGTCAGTAGATTTGAGACTGATGAACTGCCATCGGGGGCAAGCCCCCTCCCGCATTTTGAGCAGCGGTGATTTGACTATTTATTGAATCAGCGACCCGCGCAGCGAGTGCGGCTGCGCCGCATCAATGTGCACATCGGCGAACTGGCCGATCAGCATCGGGTTGTCGCAACGGAAGTTGACGATCCGGTTGTTCTCGGTACGGCCCTGCAATTCGCCCGGGTCTTTTTTCGAGTAATCGGTGACCAGAATCCGCTGGGTGGAGCCGACCATTTGTCGGCTGATCTCGAAACCCTGCTGGTTAAGCCGATGCTGCAGCGCATTCAGCCGTTCCTTTTTCAGCGCTTCCGGTGTTTCGTCCAGCAGGTCGGCGGCCGGTGTGCCGGGGCGTTGGCTGTAGACGAACGAGTAGGAAAAGTCAAAACCCACGTCCTCGATCAGCTTCATGGTCTGCTGGAAGTCTTTCTCGGTTTCGCCGGGGAAACCCACGATAAAGTCCGAGCTGATGCAGATGCCCGGCACCGCCGCGCGCAGTTTGCGCAGTTTGGATTTGTATTCCAGGGCGGTGTGGTTGCGTTTCATCGCCGACAGGATGCGGTCCGAGCCCGATTGCACTGGCAAGTGCAGGTGCTTGACCAGTTCCGGCACCTCGGCATGCGCCTGGATCAGGCTGTCGGAAAATTCCAGCGGGTGCGAGGTGGTGTAGCGAATGCGCTCGATGCCATCCACCGCCGCCACGACGCGGATCAGCTCGGCGAGGTCGGCCAGGCGACCGTCGTGGGTGTGGCCGCGATAGCCGTTGACGTTCTGGCCCAGCAGGGTCACTTCACGCACGCCGTTTTCCGCCAGGTGGATGATTTCCGCCAGCACATCGTCAAACGGTCGGCTGACTTCTTCGCCACGGGTGTAGGGCACCACGCAGAAGGTGCAGTATTTGCTGCAGCCTTCCATCACCGACACGTAGGCGCTCGGCCCATCGATGCGCGGTTCGGGCAGGTGGTCGAATTTTTCGATCTCGGGGAACGACACGTCCACCTGCGGCAGCTTGGTAATGCGCGCGGCGTCGATCATTTCCGGCAGGCGGTGCAGGGTCTGTGGGCCGAATACCACGTCGACATAGGGCGCGCGGTCGCGAATGGCCGCGCCTTCCTGGCTGGCCACGCAACCGCCGACGGCGATCACCATGTCCGGGTTGGCCAGTTTCAGCTCACGCCAGCGGCCCAGCTGCGAGTACACACGGTCCTGTGCGCGTTCGCGGATCGAGCAGGTATTGAGCAGGATCACGTCGGCATCTTCGGCGCGGGCGGTGACTTCCAGGGCCTGGTGTTCGCCCAGCAGGTCGACCATGCGCGAGCTGTCGTACTCGTTCATCTGGCAACCGTGGGTTTCGATATAGAGCTTCTTGGCCATGGGAATCGTCAACTGGTGGTAAAGAACCGCGCATTATAGGGGGCATGCCCATTGGTTCCTAGCGTTGTGCATCGGGTGCCATGCTATAGTTCGCGCCCTCTTTTATATCCGCGATGTGTTGCTCGCCCACCATGACCAAACGTGAAGCTCCAATCTACAAGGTGATTTTCCTCAACCAGGGCCAGGTGTTCGAAATGTACGCCAAGCAGATCTATCAAAGTGATCTGTGGGGCTTCCTGGAGGTGGAAGAGTTCGTCTTTGGCGAGCGCACGCAGTTGGTCGTCGACCCGGGCGAGGAAAAACTCAAGGCGCAGTTTGAAGGCGTGGTGCGCAGCTTTGTGCCGATGCATTCGATTGTGCGCATCGATGAAGTCGAGCGCCTGGGTACGCCGAAGATCAGCGAGGCGCGCGGCACCAGCAATGTGATGCCGTTTCCGATGCCGATGCCGGAGAAGTAACACTGCGCTGGTGATGGGATTTTGTAAGACGCTTCTGAAACTTTTCAGTCGCGGTTGACGGCTTGACAGAAAAATAGCAGTTTGTGCCCATGCAGAGAGGACGCCATGAGCACATCCATAAAAAAATCCCTCGAACAACAATTGTCATCCAGGTCCCAGGCTTATCGGGCGCTGGCGGCCTATATCCTGGCGAACCTCAAAGACCTGCCGTTCGAGAATTCGGCGCAGGTGGCGCACAAGCTCCAAATCAGCGAGTCCACCGTCGGCCGATTCTGCCGGGCGTTGGGCTACAAGCATTTCAAAGACCTTAAACACGAACTCAAAGACGACCTGGGTGACAGCCCGTGGCTGATCGGCGACCGGCTGCGCGTATTCCAGGCAGAAGGCGACGCCAACCCGCTGGCCAACAGCCTGCAACTGGAGATCGCGGCGTTGGTGAGGGTCTACGAGTACACCCGCACCGAGTCTTGGCGCGTGGTGACATCAAGGCTGGCGCAAAGCCGGCAGGTTTTTGTCGCCGGTTTCGGCACCGAGCGGGGCATCGCCTGCTCCATGGCCCACATGTTGCAATACCTGCGCACAGGCGTGCATCTGGTGGACGGTGCGTCAGGGCATTTCGGCGAGGTGTTGCTGGCGCCGTCTGCCGATTCAATGCTGATCGTCTATGAGGCGCGACGCCATTCCCGCCAGTCTTTACTGCTGTGCCAGGCGGCACGCAAACGCGGCATTGCGGTCACGCTGATAACCGACAACTTTTGTGAGTGGGCTGAGCAGAACGCTAACGAAGTGTTTCGGGTGTCGACCGAGTTTGATTTGTTATGGGACTCGACGGCCACCATGTTATCGCTGACTCACTTATTGATTAACGCTATGTCCAAACAACTGGGACCCGAGATGGAAGGGCACTTGAATGCGATCGCTCAGTTGCATCAGGCGTTTGTGGGTTACACCCAGCGTTGACCGCTTAAGCGTTATTTAACTAACGCTTTTTATTTAACTGTCATTAGCGAACTTATTGGTTCGGGAGTAGCCCTGTGCGCGATCCTCGGTATGACATTCTTTTTGAGCCGGTACACATAGGGCCGGTTCGCACCCGTAATCGCTTTTACCAAGTGCCGCACTGTAATGGCATGGGCCATGTGCACCCCTCGGCCATGGCCGCCATGCGTGGGGTCAAAGCCGAGGGGGGTTGGGGGGTGGTGTGTACGGAGGAGTGCGAGATCAGCCCGCTGAGCGAATTTTCGCCCTATATAGAAGCGCGCTTATGGGATGAGCGCGACATCCCGGCGCTGGCGAAAATGTGTGAGGCGGTCCATCTGCATGGCTCATTGGCTGGCGTCGAACTTGCGTTCAATGGCTATTCGGCGCCCAATCGCTATAGCCGCGAAATCCCCTGGGCGCCTTCCAATACACCGGTGCGTGGTTACGACCCGGTGCAAGCCCGGGCCATGAGCCGTGCCGATATCAAGCAACTGCGCCAGATGCATCGCGCTGCTGCGTTACGGGCACGCCAGGCGGGTTTCGACATTATCTACGTGTATGCCGGCCACGACCTTGGCCTGCCGTTCCACTTTCTGACCCCACGCAATAACCGGCGCACCGATGAGTACGGTGGGGTGTTGGAGAATCGTGTACGGCTGTTGCGTGAGTTGATTGAAGATACCCGCGATGCGGTGGGTGATTGTTGCGCAGTCGCCGTGCGGCTGGCAGTGGATGAACAGGTCGCTGGCGGGCTGGCCTGCGAGGGCGAAGGCCGCGAGATTTTTTCGCTGTTGGCAGAGCTGCCGGACCTGTGGGATGTCAACGTTGCCGACTGGTCCAACGACAGCGTGACCTCACGGTTTGCCCCTGAAGGTTTTCAAGAGGCGTTCCTGCTCGGGCTCAAAGCGCTGACCACCAAGCCGGTGGTGGGCGTGGGCCGGTTTACCTCACCGGACACCATGGTCTCATTGGTGCGTCGAGGGGTGTTGGACCTGATCGGCGCTGCCCGTCCCTCGATTGCCGATCCCTTCTTGCCAAAGAAGATAGAGGAAGGGCGTCTGGAGGAGATTCGCGAATGCATCGGCTGCAACGTCTGTGTCAGTGGTGACCACACCAGCACGCCGCTGCGCTGCACGCAAAACCCCACCCTGGGTGAAGAGTGGCGGCGCGGCTGGCACCCCGAGTCGTCACCCCGTGCGCATAACCCTGCGCGCGCTGGTGGTCGGGGCAGGGCCTGCCGGCCTGGAATGCGCGCGGATACTGGGCGCGCGGGGCATGGAGGTGGCGCTGGTCGAAGGCACGCGCACGCTGGGCGGGCGCGTGTCTCTTGAAGCCAGGCTGCCGGGGTTGGCGAGTTGGTCACGGGTGCTCGACTACCGGCTGGACGCCCTCAGCCGATTGCCTTGCGTAGAGATATATCGAGAAAGTCAGCTACAAGCCCAGGACGTGTTGGACTTCGCCGCCGCCCACGTTTTTATCGCCACCGGTTCGCGCTGGCGCACCGATGGTCTGGGGCGTGCATTGCGCCAGGCCTTGCCGGGGTTGGAACATCTGCCGGTATTGACCCCGGATGATCTGCTGGCCGGGACGGTCCCTGCTTCACCGGTGCTGCTGTTCGATGATGACCACTACTACATGGGCAGTGTGTTGGCAGAGCAGTTGGTAGCGCAGGGCGTGGAGGTGATCTTTGTCACCCCGGCGCCGGATGTGGCGACCTGGACCCATAACACGCTTGAACAACACCGCATCCAGCGTCGCCTGCTGGAACTCAATGTCACGATCATCGCCTCCCACTCGCTGGCGGCGGTGACGCCAGAAGGTGCGGTTGCCAGTTGCATGTACACCGGCCGGCCCAGGTTCATTCCCGTGGCGTCGTTGTTGCTGGTCACCTCCCGTGAGCCTGAGCAAGGCCTGTACCAGGCACTCAACGAGGCAACGGAGCAACGTTTTGAGGCGGGGATTGAATCGGTCGCATTGGTGGGGGACTGCCTGGCGCCTGGAACCATTGCGGCTGCCGTGTATTCAGGGCATCGGCTGGCGCGTGAGTTTGATGCGCCCGTCGGCTCGTTGGTCATGCGTCGCGAAATTCCGCATTTAGAGGTGTTGTAACGTCCTGCTGTGCAAACAATAACAAGGAATAAAATAATGAAAAAAATAGTTCTGATGTTATCGGTGTTGGCCTTCGTCGTAGTGAGCAACTCGGTGTTCGCCAACAACTATGAGGTCATACGCTTCGGTGCTGACCCTAACTACGCGCCTTTTGCCTATAAAGACAATACCGGTACTTTGGTCGGTTTCGAGATTGATATTGGTAACGCCATCTGCGCGCATTTGAACGTGCGCTGCCACTGGGTCGAAAGTGATTTTGACGGCCTGGTTCCCAGCCTCAGGGCCGGCAAGATCGACGCCATACTGGCGTCGGTAACCGTGACCGAAGCGCGGCGCAAGATCATCGACTTCTCTTCGGAAGTTTTCTCCAGCCCCTCCGCCATGGTGTTCAAGACCGGCACCGACCTTGGCGACGCCAAGGGCAAGTCCGTGGGGTATTTGCAGGGCAGTACTCAGGAAGCCTACGCCAAGCGCGTGTTGGCCCCTAAGGGCATGAAAGTGGTGGCCTACGCCGATCAGGAACAGGTTTACGCCGACCTCGTGGCGGGTCGGCTTAACGCTTCGTTGCAGGACGCCCAACAGGCGCAAAGTGGCTTTTTGCGTTCGCCCCAGGGTGCAGGTTTCGAATTGGGCAAGGTCATAGAAAGCGAGCTGATGCCTTCCATGAGCGCCATTGGCATCGCCAAGGGCAATCAGGCGCTGAAGACCCTGCTGGATCAGGGCCTGGCAGCGCTGCATGCCGATGGCACCTATGCTCGCCTGCAAGAACAATATTTCCCAGGCGTCGATATGTTCAGCGGCAACTGACCGCCCGCCATCACATTTGGAGGGCGTCGTCATGCTGGAGAACGTTGCGCGCTTTGTCGCGACCCTGGAGGGTTTTGCGCCCTTACTGTTGCAAGGCGTATGGGTGACCCTGAAGCTGGCGTTGTTATCGCTGTTGCTGGGGCTGATCTTCGGCCTGCTCGGGGCGGGTGCCAAGCTGTCACGCGTCAGGGCTTGGCGTGTTTCAGCACAGGTCTACACCACCTTGATCCGTGGGGTGCCGGACCTTGTGTTGATGCTGCTGATCTTTTACGGCGTGCAAACCGCTGTGAGCCGGCTGACGGCTGTGATGGGCTGGGCCTACCTTGAAATCGACCCTTTGACTGCGGGCGTACTGACGCTGGGGTTTATCTACGGTGCTTATTTTACCGAGACCTTTCGTGGCGCCTTGTTGGCGGTGCCACGTGGGCAGGCACTGGCGGCCAAAGCGCTGGGTATGAAGCCCAGCCAAAGCTTCATCTACATAACCTTTGCTCAGATGATGCGCTTCGCCTTGCCGGGGCTTGGCAATAACTGGATGGTCTTGCTCAAGGCGACCGCGTTGGTGTCGATTATCGGTTTGGCAGACTTGGTCAAGGTGGCTCAGGTGGCTGGCAAAAGCAGCCAGCAGCTATTGAGCTTTCTGTTGCTGGCGGGCTTTATTTATCTGCTCCTCAGCAGCGTATCCAATGCAGTGCTGCGCTGGCTTGAGCGTCGTTACGGCGGTGCAAAGCAGGAGGCGCAGCGATGATTGAACTGATGCAGGAATATTGGCGGCCGTTTCTCTATTCCGACGGTCAGCAAATCACCGGCCTGGCCATGACGCTGTGGCTCACCAGTGCTTCGTTATGCCTTGGGCTGCTAGTGGCGTTGCCGTTGTCGATTGCCCGGGTTTCAACCCGCGCGTGGGTACGTTGGCCGGTGCAGGGCTTCACTTATCTGTTTCGGGGAACGCCGCTCTATGTACAGTTGCTGGTCTTTTACACCGGCATATACAGCCTGGCGGCTGTGCGCGAACAGCCGCTTCTGAACGCTTTTTTCCGTGATGCGCTGAACTGCACACTGCTGGCCTTTGCCCTTAACACGGGCGCCTACACCACAGAAATCCTCGCCGGTGCCATCCGCTCCATGCCGCGCGGTGAAGTAGAGGCCGCCAGGGCGTTAGGGTTCGACGGCTGGAAGCTCTACACCTATCTGATCATGCCGTCGGCCCTGCGCCGTTCGTTGCCGTACTACAGCAATGAGGTGATTTTCATGCTGCACTCCACCACGTTGGCGTTCACCGCCACGGTCCCCGATGTGCTGAAAGTGGCCAGGGATGCCAATGCCGCGACCTTTCTGACGTTCGAGTCCTTCGGCATCGCCGCGGCTATTTATCTATGCATCACCTTCGCTCTGGTCGGCCTTTTTCACCTGGCCGAAAAGCGTTGGCTGAGATTTCTAGACCCAAGCCGATAGGAGGTCGTCATGTATGAACGCGTGCATCAATTGCCAGCAACCGTGCCGGGTACGACGCGGCAGATCCATAGTTTTCACTACGGCCCGGCCAATGGCGTGGGCAAGGTCTATATCCAGTCTTCCCTGCATGCCGATGAGCTGCCGGGGATGTTGGTGGTATGGCATCTCAAGCTAGAATTGTTGCGGTTGGAGGCTGCGGGTCTATTGCGCGGTCAGGTGGTGCTGGTGCCGGTGGCCAACCCCATGGGGCTGGAGCAAGTGTTGATGGATGTGCCTCAAGGCCGTTTCGATTACGACAGCCGGGAGAACTTCAATCGGCACTTCCTTGATGTCAGCCGGCAGGTAGGTGATGCCGTCGAGGCGCGGCTGACCGATGACCCCGAGGAAAACTTGCGGTTGATTCGTTCGGTGCTGGTGCGGGTGCTCGCCAGCCAGGTGCCCGCCAACCAGGTACAGGCCATGCGCCTGACGCTTCAGCGCCTGGCCTGCGATGCCGATATCGTGCTCGACTTGCATTGTGATTTCGAGGCCGTGCAGCATCTGTATGTGTCGCCGGTTTGCTGGCCGCAAGTGGAACCTCTGGCCCGTTACCTGGGGGCACAAGCGTGCTTTATGGCGACAGACGCCGGTGGGCAGTCCTTCGATGAGTGCTTCAACTTGTTTTGGCAGCATATGGAGGCGCGTTTCCCGCAACGTGTGGCGCCGCCCGGTTTTGCTGTAACGCTGGAGCTGCGCGGTGTGGCCGACGTGAGTGATGAGCTGGCCGATCAGGATTGTCAGGGCTTGATTGACTACCTCACGCACGCGGGCATTATCGAGGGCCAGGCGCCTGAACTGCCGCCATTATTGAACCCGCCCACGCCGCTGGCCGGCGTTGAGCCCGTCGTCAGCCCGGTGGGCGGTTTGATCGTGTTTTGTGCGCAGGTCGGGGATTATTTGAGCGCGGGGCAAGTCGTGGCACACATCATTGACCCGATCAGCGACAGCGTGACGGCCATTGCCTGTACTCGAGCAGGTTTACTGTATGTGCGGTCACTAAGGCGCATGGCCACTAGCGGCATGACGATTGCGCATGTTGCCGGTGCAGACGCCTACCGACAGGGCTACCTGTTGTCGCCCTGAGGCGCGATTGGGTCGGGCAGGGGCGAGAAGGGCGAACGCCCATCGGCACTCTGCAATTCCTGCAAATAATTGCGGAAAATCTGCCCCAGCACCTGGGTCGCCACCTCCAGCTCATCGCGCTGCATGTGTTCGGCCACTTCGTCGGCGGTATCCAGCGCATCTTCGGCGCCGTTGACCGCAGCCATCTTCAGCACGATATACGCCTGAATGTTATTGGCCGGCACGCCCTCACCCTTGAAGAACATGTTGCCGAGCTGAAACTGCGCCTGGGCATGGCCTTGCAACGAGGCTTTCTCGAAGTAGCTCAAGGCTTTGTTGAGGTCCACGGCGGGGTTTTTGCTGTCGTGGTAGAACTCGCCCAACTCGTATTGCGCTTGCGCGTCCCCGTCATCCGCCTGCTTTTGGCACGCGCTCAGGGCTTCGGCCTGGCCGTCCGGCTGGGTATTGAGGGTGCAACGACCCATCGCTGGAATTAACAACGAGTTGCCGCCTGCCTGGGCATGTGCCAGCAGCGGCTGAATGAGCAACAGGCAGCCCAGAACCAGGGTGCGGCCGGTGCGTTTCATGGGAATCGACTTACCTCTGACGGGGCGCGCGGACCCTCGTGGGATCCAATAAGCGCGCATTATGAAATAAGCAGGCCTCTGCTTACAAAGTCTTTACTCGTTTTTCTGCTGCTTGGGCAAGTTATCTGCCGGATTGCAGGTTAAATCTCGAAAAAAGTAAGAAATCTCTGTAGGCAAAGTAGCAATCTGACGCCGCTGTAGGCAACGTCAGACGGCTGTGCGGGTTTATTTCAGGGCGGCGAAAGCGCGCTCGGCAGCCTCCAGGGTGAGTTTCAATTCCGCGTCACCGTGGGCAATCGAAGTGAAGCCCGCTTCGAAGGCACTCGGCGCCAGGTACACGCCACCGTCCAGCATCAGGTGGAAGAAGCGCTTGAACAGATCGGCGTCGCTGCCCATGACGTCATCAAAGGTGACGATATCGTCGGCGCCGCTGAAATACAGGCCGAACATGCCGCCGGCCTGGGTGGTGACGAACGGAATGCCAGCGGCATCGGCGCGCACCTGCAGGCCGTCGAGCAGGCGGGTGGTGTAGTCGGTCAGCTCCGCGTGAAAGCCCGGGCGGCTGATCAGGCGCAACGTGGTCAGGCCGGCGGCCATGGCCAACGGGTTGCCCGACAGCGTGCCAGCCTGGTACACCGGGCCCAGCGGCGCAATGTGCTGCATGATGGCGCGCTTGCCGCCAAAGCAGCCCACCGGCATGCCGCCGCCGATGATCTTGCCAAACGTGCTCAGGTCCGGCGTAACGCCGTAATGGGCCTGGGCGCCGCCGAGGGCCACACGGAAACCGGTCATCACTTCGTCGAAAATCAGTACCACGCCGTGCTTGTCGCACTGTTCGCGCAGGCCTTCGAGAAAGCCCGGCGCCGGCGGCACGCAGTTCATGTTGCCGGCGACCGGCTCGACGATGATGCATGCCACTTCCTGGCCGACTTCGCTGAGCATCTGCTCGACCGCGCCGATGTCGTTGAATGGCAGGGTCAGGGTGTGTTTGGCGAACGCCGCCGGTACACCCGCCGAACTCGGCACGCCCTGAGTCAGTGCGCCCGAGCCGGCCTTGACCAGCAGGCTGTCGGAGTGGCCGTGGTAGCAGCCTTCGAACTTGATGATGCTGTCGCGGCCAGTGAAACCACGGGCCAGGCGGATCGCGCTCATGGTGGCTTCGGTGCCGGAGCTGACCATGCGCACCATCTCCATCGACGGCACGATGGAGCAGACCAGGTCCGCCATCTCGGTTTCCATGGCGGTCGGCGCGCCGTAGGACAAACCGTGTTGCAACTGCTGGCGCACGGCGTCGAGCACGTCGGGGTGGCTGTGGCCGAGGATCATCGGGCCCCACGAACCCACATAATCGACGTAGCGCTTGTCATCTTCGTCGGTGACGTAGGCACCTTCGGCGTGCTTGAAGAACAGCGGGGTGCCGCCCACGCTCTTGAACGCACGCACGGGGGAGTTCACGCCGCCGGGGATGTGTTTCTGGGCATTGGCAAACAGGGTTTCGGAACGGGACATGATGAGTCTCTCTGCAATCAAATCTTGAGAAGGGCGTTGAAGGCACGGGCGCGGCGCGTGACTTCCTGGGTGCTGTCGGCACCAAACAGACCATGGACCACGGCCAGCAGGTCGGCCCCGTGGGCCACCAGCGGTTCGGCGTTGTCGAGGGTCACACCGCCGATCACGCAGATCGGCAACTGCAGACGCTTGCGCGCCTGGGCGAGCATGTCGACGGTGGCGGCCGGGGCGCCGGGCTTGGTGCTGGAATTGAAGAAGCGGCCAAAGGCGACGTAGCTGGCGCCTTCCTTGGCGGCCTGCTCGGCCAGTTCGATCTGGCTGTGGCAGGTGGCGCCGATGATCGCTTTGGAGCCGAGCAGGGCGCGCACCGGGGCCAAAGGACCGTCGGTCTGGCCCAGGTGCACACCGACGCCCAAGCGTGCGGCCAGTTCGGCGTCGTCATTGATGATCAGGCGGGTCTTGTAGCGCGAGCAGAGTTCGTGGAGTTTCTCCGCTTCGCGCAGGCGCCGGGCCTCGTCGCTGCTTTTGTCGCGGTACTGCAACAGGGTCACACCGCCCTCCAGCGCCGCTTCGACGTAGGCGAGGAATTTACCGGCCAGCAATTGGCTGTCGGTAATGGCGTAAAGGCCACGTAGTTTCATCGAGCAGGCCTCTCGGTGTTGCGAATTGATGTTGCGAGATTGATATTACGAACAGAAATCCAGCGGCAATCGGCGCGGTACGAACTGGCCCTGGCCGAGTTGTTCGGCGTCACGCAGGGTGCGCCAAGTGTAGTTGAGCGCTGATTGCACGGCGCTGACCAGGCCTTCGCCGTGGGCCAGCCGGCCACTGAGCGCACTGGCCAGCGTGCAGCCCGAACCGTGATAGCTGCCGGGCAGGCGCTGGCAGGTAAAGGTCTGGCGCGTGCCGTCACGGCTGTACAGGCGGTTATGCACTTCATGCTCGTCGCCATGGCCGCCGGTGATCAGCAGATGCCGGACAAACGGCAACAGCTTCTCGGCGCAGTCGTCGGCGCTGCCGTCCGGCAGTTCGGCGAGGATGCGCGCTTCGGGCAGGTTGGGCGTGGCGATCAGCGACAGCGGCAACAGGCGCTCGCGCATCGCGTAACCGACTTCGTCCTTGCCCAGGCTGCCGCCGCCGCCGGCCCGCAGCACCGGGTCGCAAACCACCGGCAGGTGCGGGTGCGCCTGCAGCAGCTCGACCACGGTGTCGACCATCGCGGTGGAACCGAGCATGCCCAGCTTGACCGCCGCCACTTCGGAGTCGCTGAGCACGGCGTTGGCCTGGGCCAATACCCACTCGCGGTCGAGTACGCGGAAATCGCTGACATTGACCGTGTTCTGCACGGTCAGGGCCGTGACGGCCGGCGCCGCATGGCAACCCTGGGCGAGCAGGGCTTCGATATCTGCCTGCAGGCCGGCGCCACCACTGGGATCATGGCCGGAGAGACAGAGAACAACAGGGCGAGAGCTGTAGATATTCATGGTGCGCGAGCTTACCACCAAACGCTTTTTGCGTGGCCGTCGGGCGATGGCTGAATTTTGCGCAAGGGCGTCGTTTTTTTGGCGCTTGAAGGCGTCCAAAAAATGGCTGAGAAGCCTGTCCCAGAGCCTTTCAGAATAACGTGCCAATAGTGTCCAATGGCCTTTAGCGGCTATGCTAGAGTGGATTCAAACAACTTAATGTATCGCCGGTATGCGTCTACTCAAAAGGATGGGGGGCTTATTGACCTGACCGGACAGGCCACGCTGGGGCTCTATGCGCTATTTGCTGATTGTATTGTTATGCGGGCTGCCGATGCTCGCCAGCGCCATCGAGTTCACTCAGGACACGCGCAGCCTGCCGCTGGGCAGGGCGCTGCAAGTGCTCGAAGACCCCACCGACGTACTGACCATCGCCGATGTCATCGCGCCCTCCGCGGCCGCGCGGTTCAAGCCCCATGACAAAGACACCCTCAACGCCGGCTATTCGCGTTCGGTGTTCTGGCTCAAGGTCGACTTGCAGTATGTGCCATGGCTCGTCGATGCCCAGCGCACCTGGCTGCTGGAGCTGGCCTACCCGCCCCTGGACCACCTCGACCTCTACCTGCCTGACCACACCGGTCACTATCGCCTGGCCGGCCGCACCGGTGACGCGTTGCCTTTTTCGAACCGCGAGATTCGCCAGAACAACTACCTGTTCAAACTCGACTTCGCCCCCGGCGAACGGAAGACCGTCTACCTGCGCCTGCAAAGCGAAGGCTCGATCCAGGCGCCGCTGACGCTGTGGTCCAGCACCGCGTACCTTGAACAACAGCCACTGCGCCTGTACGTGTTGGGCCTGATCTACGGCGTGCTGCTGGGCATGCTGGTGTACAACCTGTTCATCTACCTGAGCGTGCGCGACACCAGCTACCTCTATTACATTCTCTATATCGCCGCGTTCGGCATGTACCAACTGTCGGTGAACGGCGCGGCGGTCGAATATTTCTGGCCGAACAGCCCGTGGTGGGCCAATGCGGCGACGCCGTTTCTGATCGGCTGCGCGGCATTGTTCGGCAGCCTGTTCACGCGCAGTTTCCTCAGCACCGCCGAGCACAGCCGCTGGATCAATCGCCTGCTGCTGACGCTGGTGGGCTGCGGCGCGGTGGTTATGCTGCTGTCGCTGATGACCAGCTACGCCCTCGCGTTGCGCCTGGCCACCGGCCTCGCGCTGGTGTTCACCGTGACCATCTTTGTCGCGGCCATCAAGGCGTGGTACTGCGGCCAGCGCGTGGCGCGCTATTTCATCATCGCCTGGTCGGCCTTCCTGCTGGGCGGGGTGGTCAATACGCTGATGGTGCTGGGCTACCTGCCCAATGTGTTCCTCACCATGTACGCCAGCCAGATCGGTTCGGCCATTGAAGTGTCATTGCTGTCGCTGGCCCTGGCCGACCGCATCAACGCCATGCGCGAGCAGCAGGCGCAGATTCTGCTCGACGCCAGCCAGACACTCGAAGGGCTCAACCAGCAACTGGCCCGCAGCAACCTTCTCAAGGACGAATTCCTCGCCACCCTGACCCACGAACTGCGCACCCCGATGAACGGCGTGATCGGCTCACTGGAGCTGATGCACACCCAACCGCTGACGGAGGAACTGGCGCATTACCATCAGACTGCCGCCGGATCGGCACGGGACATGATGCGCATGGTCAACGGCATCCTCACCCTCACCGAACTGCAGGCCGGGCGCCTCCGCCCGCAGCCCCGCGCATTCAGCCTGCGTGGCACGCTCGAGACCTTGCGCCAGCAATTCAGCGTCAGTGCGCAGAGCCGGGGCCTGGCGTTTACCGTGGACGTAACCGACGACCTGCCGGACCGGCTGATCGGCGACCCCGACAAACTGGTGCAGTGCCTCGATTGCCTGCTGGACAACGCGTTCAAGTTCACTCATCACGGCTCCGTGCGCCTGCGTGTAGTGGGCGTGCCCCACGGCGACGGCCGCCTGCGCCTGAGCTTTATCGTCACCGACACCGGCATCGGTTTCGCCTTTCTCGAAGAGGCCACCCTGTACCAACGCTTCTTCCAGCTCGACGGCTCGATGACCCGTGAATACGGCGGCCTGGGCATCGGCCTGGCGATCTGCCGGCAACTGATCGAGTTGCAGGGCGGGCGCCTGACCCATCATTCCGAGCCGCGCAAGGGCAGCCGCTTCCAGCTGGACGTGGAACTGGACAGCGTGAGGCCAGACCCCGACGCCGTGCGCTCGGGCAAGGAGCGCTCCGCCAATGAGTGCGCGGTGCTGCTGGTGGACGACAACAGCGTTGGCCAATTGGCCGTGCGCGGCATGTTGCTCAAGCTCGGTTACCGGGTGAAAACCGTGGACAGCGGGCCGATGGCGCTGGCGGCCCTGCAGGCCGAGCGTTTTGACGCGGTATTGCTGGACGTGCCTGAAGGCGGTTTCTCGTTGTGCTGTCAGATCCGCGCACTGCCTGGCTGCGGCGAGCTGCCGGTGATTGCCCTGGGTGGGTCATCCAGCGCACCGGAACGCGAACATTGTCATGGCGTCGGTATCACTGAACGACTGGTCAAACCGGTGCGTTTCGACGTTCTGCAGACGGTACTGGAACGCCGCGTGTTACGCGCACAGGAGGGCGAAGGCGCCGTGCAATCGGCGGGTATGCCACTTTTTTAAGCACAGTGACGATGCTTAACTGAAAAGCATTGGGCCTCATCGAGCTGCCTCTTGAACTGCCGGAGGGCGGCGATCGACATGGGCCTTTTTTCCAGGAGGCCTTGATGAACCTGCATCAGTTTGCCGAAACCCACGACGTCACCAATCAGCCGCCGTCCCTGGACGGCATCAACCTGTACCGCATCGACCTGCCTTTGCAGGACTGGTCACGCCGCTTTGGTGCCGGCTGGGCGCAGCCGCGCATCGATGCCTATGGCGCGCTGGCCGGTGGTCCGTTGATGGAGGCCGGGTTCCTGGCGAACCAGAACAAGCCGGTGTTCAGCAGCCATGATCGTTATGGCCATCGTATCGACCTGGTGGAGTTTCATCCGGCCTATCACCAATTGATGCGCACCGCCGTTGAACACGGCCTGCCGTCGCTGCCGTGGGCTCACCCGCAAGACGGCGCTCACGTGGCCCGCGCCGCGATGACCTACCTGCACACCCAGGCGGAAGCCGGCACCGGTTGCCCGCTGACCATGACCTTCGCCAGCGTTCCGGCCCTGCGCCTGCAGCCGGAGCTGGCGCAGGCCTGGTTGCCGAAAATCCTCAGCACCGACTACGACGGGCGCAACGTCGGCATGGCCCACAAGGCCGGCGTCACCCTCGGCATGGCCATGACCGAAAAACAGGGCGGCACCGACGTGCGCGCCAACACCACCCACGCCTATCCGGTGGGCGCCGGCGGGCCCGGGCAAGCCTATGAGCTGGTGGGCCACAAGTGGTTCTGCTCGGCGCCGATGTGCGATGCCTTTCTCACCCTGGCCCAGACCGACAAGGGCCTCAGCTGTTTCCTGCTGCCACGCCACCGGCCGGACGACACGCGCAATGAGTTCTATATCCAGCGCCTGAAAAACAAACTGGGCAATTGCTCCAACGCCTCCAGCGAAGTGGAGTTTCGCGGCGCGCTGGCGTGGATGGTCGGCGAAGAGGGGCGTGGCGTGCCGACCATTATCGAGATGGTTGCCATGACCCGCTTCGACTGCATGGTCGGCTCCAGCGCCCTGATGCGCCAGGCGCTGACCCAGGCCAGCCATCATTGCGCCCATCGCCGCGTGGGCGGTCGCGTGCTCAGCGAGCAACCCTTGATGCAGAACGTGCTGGCCGACCTGGCCCTGGAAAGCGAGGCGGCCCTGGCGTTGAGCCTGCGCATGGGCCGCGCCCTGGATCACCTGGGCGATGAACACGAAGCGCGGTTCGCCCGGCTGGTAACGGCGGTGGGCAAGTATTGGATCTGCAAGCGCGCGCCGGCGATGATCAACGAAGCGGCTGAGTGCATGGGCGGTGCCGGCTATGTGGAGGACAGCATCCTGCCGCGCCTGTACCGTGAGGCACCGGTGAATTCGACGTGGGAAGGTTCCGGCAACGTGCAATGCCTGGACGTGCTGCGCGCGCTGTCCAAGGAGCCGGGTGTGCTGGAGACGCTGTTTGTCGAACTCGGCGATGGGCATGGCGACAGGCAGTTGGCGCGGCATATCCAACAGTTGAAGACCGCGTTTATGGACACTCAGGACATTCAATACCGCGCGCGGCAATTGACCGAAGACATCGCCGTGGCATTGCAGGCCAAGTTGCTGCTGGAGGCGGGGAATGCGGCGGTGAGTGAGGGGTTTATTGCCAGCCGGTTGGGTGAGTCGTCCGCGCGCGTTTACGGCACATTGCCGCGTGGGGTGGAGGTAGAAGCGATTGTTGCGCGCTCAACCCCCCAATCGGTCTGACTGCAAGCGGTCAAAGTGTGGGAGGGGGCTTGCTCCCGATAGCGGTGCATCAGCTACAGCCAGGCTGATTGACACACTGCAATCGGGAGCAAGCCCCCTCCCACATTTACGGCATTCCAATTCCGGTGTTTCAGTGCAGCCGCGATACAGGCAAGATAAAGGCCTGCAAGTCAGCACACAGGATGCTTACCGTGACCGAAGCTTTTGTTGTCGTTCAAACCGCCGAAGAAGCCGTGGACCGGCTGGCCGCTCTGCACGAGCGTGCGACCGGCGCGCTCAACCAGGCCCTCAAGCAATACCTCAAGGACCGCGTCGAACCCGATGCCGACCAGCGCGCGCTGTTTCGCTACCCGGAACTGCGCCTGACCTACCACTGCCATGGCGAAGTCCCACAGACCACCCGGGCCTACGCCAAGGTGCAGCTGCCCGGCACCTACAGCGTGACCGTCACCCACCCGGCAGCCTTCCGTAAATACCTGCTCGAACAGCTGGTGCCGCTGATGCACGACTTCACCGTGACGGTGGAAGTGGGCGTCAGCCAGCAGAACATTCCGTACCCGTACGTGGTGGAGCAGGGCGATGAACTGGCCGGCTCCGGTGTGACCGCCGCGACCCTGGCGCGCGTGTTCCCCAGCACCGACCTGTCGGCCGCCACCGATGGCATCGCCGACGGCCTCTACGACTGGGAAAACACCGACCCGCTGCCGCTGGCGCTGTTCGATGCGGCCCGCGTGGACTTTTCCCTGCGCCGCCTGGTGCATTACACCGGTAGCGACTGGCGCCATGTGCAGCCGTGGATCCTGCTGACCAACTACCACCGCTACGTCGACCAGTTCATCCTGCATGGCCTGGAACAACTGCGCAGCGACCCGCGTTTTGTGCGCATGGTGCTGCCGGGCAACGTGATCATCGACAAAAACATGGACCACGGCGAAGCCTCGGCGATTGCCGCAGGCGTGGTGTGGCACCGCTACCAGATGCCGGCCTATCACCTGCAGGCCACCGACGGCCACGGCGTGACCCTGGTGAACATCGGCGTCGGCCCGTCCAATGCCAAGAACATCACCGACCACCTGGCGGTACTGCGCCCGCACTGCTGGCTGATGATCGGCCACTGCGGCGGCCTGCGCCAATCCCAGACCATCGGCGACTATGTACTGGCCCACGCCTATATGCGCCGCGACGGGATCCTCGACCGGGTGGTACCGCCGAATATCCCGATTCCGGCGCTGGCCGAAGTGCAGATGGCCTTGCAGCAGGCGGCTGCCAGCGTCACCGGCGAAAAAGGCGAAGAGCTGAAAAAACGCCTGCGCACCGGCACCGTGCTGACCTACGACGACCGTAACTGGGAGCTGCGCTGGGCGCAGGAGCGGCCGCTGATCAACCTGTCCCGCGCCGTGGCCGTGGACATGGAAAGCGGCACCATCGCAGCGCAAGGTTACCGGCTGCGCGTGCCCTACGGCACCTTGCTGTGCGTGTCGGACAAGCCGTTGCACAGTGAAATCAAATTGCCCGGTTCGGCCAACGCATTCTATGAGCGCGCGGTCAGCCAGCACTTGAAGATCGGCATCGAGGCAGTCGACCTGCTGCGCACCGAACTCAACTCGCTGCACTCGCGCAAACTGCGCAGCTTCGACGAGCCGCCGTTCCGCTAAGCGGTTGGGATGGTCATTTGGCGGTCAGGCCACTAGCATTGTCGGTCCTGACCGTTAGATGTTCCTTTGCCATGTCCCGTCCCACCCGTCCCGATTCGCGCCGCCCTGGCGTGAAACCTTCGCAGGCTGCCCCCCGTCGTGTCGCCAAGGCGCCGCCGGCCGAGCCGAAGCTGATCCTGTTCAACAAACCCTTCGATGTGCTGACTCAGTTCAGCGACGAAGGCGGGCGCGCGACCCTCAAGGATTTTATCGACATCCCCGGCATCTACCCGGCGGGCCGCCTGGACCGTGACAGCGAAGGCCTGCTGCTGCTGACCAACGACGGCCAGTTGCAGGCGCGCATCGCCGACCCACGGCACAAGCTGGCGAAAACCTATTGGGTGCAGGTGGAAGGCGAGCCGACTGACGCGCAACTGCAACGCCTGCGCGACGGTGTGGAACTCAACGACGGCATGACTTTGCCCGCCCAAGCTCGGCTGTTGGACGAGCCTGAGCTGTGGCCGCGCAACCCGCCGGTGCGCTTTCGCAAAAGTGTGCCCACACACTGGCTGGAACTGGTGATTCGCGAAGGGCGTAACCGTCAGGTACGGCGCATGACCGCGGCGGTGGGCTTGCCGACCTTGCGCCTGGTGCGCGTGCGTATTGGCGATTGGTCTATCGAAGGGCTGGATCAGGGCCAGTGGAAGGCGGTGCCGACGCGTTTATAAGGCGCCGGACTCGATCAGGCCGATCACCACGCTCTTGATGATGAACGCGGCGATGCCCAGGCCCAGCACCAGGAAAAGGATGAGCGAGCCAAAGTGTCCGGCGTTGGATTTTTTCGCCAGGTCCCACACGATAAAGCCCATGAAGAGGATCAGCAGGGTCACCAGACCGGTCATCATCCATTCTTCGAACCGAGCGGGGTCGAGGGTGTTCATGGGAGCCTTCCTTGCGCAAATTCAAGTGTGGCAGGAGGCTTGCTCCCGATAGCCGTGTGTCCGTCAGCTTATTCATAAACTGACACGCCGCTATCGGGAGCAAGCCCCCTCCCACAGGGTAATGCCGTTCAGTTAAGCGCAGATTCCCTGTGGCGAGCAGGCTCGCACCGCTCGTTGCTTCGAGCATCACGCTGGCTTAACTGAACGGCATTACTCCCACAGGGGAACTTCAGTGTGCTTCAGGTCAGGTACGCAAGTGCGTCAGCGGCAGTTCGGTGCTGTTGAGCACCTGGTTGAGCACGAAGCTGGAGCGCACGCTGGTCACGCCTTCGATGCGGGTCAGATGGCCCAGCAGCAGTTTTTGATAGTGATCCATGTCCGGCACCACCACTTTGAGCTGATAGTCCGCGTCCATCCCGGTCACCAGACTGCATTCCAGCACCTGGGGCAGGGTGCGGATGGCGGCTTCAAAATTCTCGAAGCGCTCGGGGGTGTGCCGGTCCATGCCGATCAGCACATAGGCGGTCAGGCTCAAGCCGAGCATCTTGCGATCGAGCAGGGCGACCTGGCGGGAGATATAGCCGTCGTCTTCCAGTTGCTTGACCCGGCGCGAGCAGGGCGACGGCGACAGGCCGATACGCTCGGCCAGCTCCTGGTTGGAGATCCTCGCGTCGCGCTGCAATTCCGCCAGAATACTCAGGTCGTATCGGTCAAGCTTGCTCATCGGGTTAGCCTTTGTCGTAACTATTGCGATGAATTATCCATGAAGGGTTAAAAATTGCGCAAGCACTGTTTATTGACGCAATCTTCGCAATCATCCGTCGGGCGTGTGCGGGTATCGTTGTCAACAGAATCACCGCCTGGACAACAGTCCACAGCAGCTCGCCCAATCAGGTGCGTTGCGGCCGCCACCCCAGCAGGGTTGAGCCGGCCTCCAGGCTGCACACTGTCGACACGACGGCGTGAGGTGAGCCAACGTCAAAAGCGTTGCGCCAGGACGAAATTCTCAAGGGGTGGCCGACGGGTTGCCCCTTTTCTTTTGCCGCGGTTTTTACCTGCGATGAAACTTCTTGTGACTGATAACCTGTGCCAGAACCGGGCGAGGCTTTCCCAGTCTCATGTTCAAGCCCTAATCCGCAGTGAGGAATAGCATGAAGCGCATCTGGCGTATGGCAGGTGTTGGTTTGCTGGTGGCAAGCGTCGGCGCGCAGGCATTGGCCGATGAGCGCGATGGCGCGCCGGGGCCGGGTCCCGGGCCGAGGCCTCAGGGCGGCGGGCAGCATGAACGCGGGCCGGAAGGCGGTGGGCGGGCGGAAAACAATCAGCCGCGCCCGGAAAATCAGCGCGTTGAACGTGGTGCCCCGAACGCGGGCAGCCAAGGGCAGGGACGTCCACCCGGCAACGAGCCGGGCCGGCCTGCGCCGCCGCTGTCCAATAAGCTGCCGATCCAGGGACGCCCGGATACCGTGCGTCAGACCGAGGAGCCGCGTCAGGGTT
Source organism: Pseudomonas sp. Leaf59 (assembly GCF_920984685.1). NCBI lineage: Bacteria > Pseudomonadati > Pseudomonadota > Gammaproteobacteria > Pseudomonadales > Pseudomonadaceae > Pseudomonas > Pseudomonas sp. Leaf59. Next base: position 71,293 of record NZ_CAKLBR010000008.1, read on the forward strand.
ACTACCGCGACATCCCCCGGCGCAATGACGACAACCGGCATTGGGAGGCCGGCGGCCCCGGTTCACGTCCCGGCTTCAACGGCCGTCCCGACGACAACCGCTGGCCAGGCCGCCCCGACGGGCATGGCAACGGTTGGGGTCCCGGCCCGCAACATCGTCCGGGTTACGTCATCGACCGCTTCCCCGACCGCAATTACCGTGTGCCGTACCGGGGCCAGGATTATTTCTTCTCTGGCGGCTACTGGTATCGCCCCCAGGGCCCGCATTACGTGGTGGTGACGCCGCCGTACGGCATCCGTGTGCAGTATTTGCCGGACTACGCGCGCGAAGTGCGGGTGGGCGGTTCGCTGTTGTTCCTTGCTGCTGGCGCCTATTACGCCTATGAGGAAAGCACCCGGCAATACGTGGTCGTGCAACCGCCGGCAGAGGCGCCCCCGCCGCCGCCTCCATCGCAGGGCGAGGGCTATGACGTGGTGGCCTACCCCGCCAACGGCCAGTCACCGGCCCAGGTGCAGCAGGACGGTTACGACTGCTATCGCTGGGCGGTGCAGCAGAGCGGCTTTGACCCGCGCACCGTCACCTACGCCCCGGACCCTGCGGTGGTACAAGCCTACCGTCAGGCCCAGGGCAACTGCCTGAGCAGTCGCGGTTATCAGGTGCAGTACTAGGCCTTGGCGCCGGTGACCACTTCCTGCGGGTCGGCGTGCACCAGCACTTCGGCGCGCGGGTAGGCCTGGTGAATGGCATCGGCGGCCTGGTCGCTGATGCCATGGGCCACCGACAAGGTCAGTTCCCCCGGCAACTCCAGGTGCAGTTGCACAAACCAGTGATTACCCGACACCCGCGTGCGCAAGTCATGGGCACCCAGCACACCCGGCACGCTGCGAGCCAGCTCGAGCATGTGCTGGCTGACGTCGGTGGGCAGCTCTTCATCCATCAGCACCGCAAAGCTTTCCCGGGCGATCTGGATGGCGCTCCACAGGATATAAGCCGAGATGCCCAGGCCGAACCACGCATCCACCTGATGAAAGCCGATGCCTGCCAACACCAGCGCCACCAGAATGCTGCCGTTGAGCATCAAGTCGGAGCGGTAATGCAGTGAATCGGCGCGCACCGCGTTGGAGCCGGTTTCGCGGATCACCCGGTGTTGCAGCATCAGCAACGCCACGGTCAGCACCAGGGAAAACACGATCACGCCGATGCTCAGCCAGGGCGCACCGACCGGTTCCGGGTGGTGCAGGCGGTGGTAGGCCTGGAAGGCAATCAACACCGCACTGCCCGCGATAAACAGCGCCTGGGCCATGCCCGACAGCGATTCCGCCTTGCCGTGGCCGTAACGGTGATCGTCATCGGCCGGGCGCAGGGCGTAATGCACCGCGAGCAGATTGAGCAGCGACGTCACGCCGTCAAGCAGTGAGTCGGTCAACCCTGCGAGCATGCTCACCGAACCACTGAACCACCAGGCAATGGCCTTGGTGACGATCAGCGCACTGGCCACCGCCACCGAGGCGCGGGTTGCCAGGCGCAGGAGCCTGGCGTGTTCGGGACTGCTGGTCATGGGTGATCCTTAAGCGGCGGGCTGCAGGCCGAGGGAAGCCAGTTGTTGCACGCTGCCCTTGAACTGGATCAGGCGCGGGTCATCCAGCGGCAGGTTGCGGCCGGTTTCCTTCTCAATGATCGATTGCAGCTTGAGGTTGTCGACCTTGCCATCGGCGCCAACGGCTTCGTGGAGTTTCTGCGGATCGACCTGGGCGGTCTTGCCCGGTTCGAAGTAGATCGCGCCGGTGGCGAAGTCGACACCAAAAGCGATCAGGCCGGGGATCACGTAGAACAACAAGCCGATGGCATCGAGCACGGCGATGGTCGGGTCGATCTTGCCGTCGAGCTGGCCACGGCGATCCGGGTACATGATCGACCCGCAGGCGGTGAGTTGGCTCAGCAGGGTGACGGCCAAAACACCGCCGATGACACGGGAAGCAATACGCATGGAAATCTCCTCAACACAGTTGAAAGTGACTATAAGCCCATTCTGTTGAACGACGCCGACCCAAAGGTGGGAGCAGGCCCGTGGCGTTTCTCAGACCAGCGTCGGCATTGGGCCGTTCGCCGTTATACTCGCCGCTCTGCTTTGGAGCCAGTATGAATTCGTTGCCCATCGATGATGTTTTACCCGCCTTGCGTGACGCCTTGGCGATTCGCCATGAAGCCGTGCTGGAAGCGCCGCCCGGCGCCGGTAAAACCACCCGCGTGCCGCTGGCCCTGTTGAACGAGCCCTGGCTGGCCGGGCAAACCATCCTGATGCTCGAACCCCGGCGCCTCGCTGCCCGTGCGGCGGCCGAACGTCTGGCCAGCGAGTTGGGTGAAAAAGTCGGCGAAACCGTCGGCTACCGCATCCGTCTCGACAGCAAGGTCGGGCCCAACACGCGTATTGAAGTGGTCACCGAAGGCATCCTCACCAGGCGCTTGCAGGACGACCCGGCGCTGGACGGTGTGGGGCTGCTGATCTTCGACGAATTCCACGAACGCAGCCTCGATGCCGACCTGGCTCTGGCCCTGAGCCTCAACGGGCGCGAGCTGTTTCGCGACGAGCAGCCGCTGAAAATCCTGCTGATGTCCGCCACCCTCGAAGGCGAGCGATTGGCCAGCCTGCTGGACGACGCACCGATTTTGCGCAGCCTGGGGCGTATGTTCCCGGTGCAGATGCGCTGGGGGCGGCCGTATCAGTCTGGTGAGTTCATCGAGCCGAGAGTGGTGCAGACCGTGCTCGATGCCCTGCACGACGAGACCGGCAGCGTGTTGGTGTTTTTGCCGGGGCAGGCGGAGATTCGCCGGGTCCATCAGCAACTGGCCGACGCCCTGGGCGATCGCGCCGAGGTGCTGCTGTGCCCGCTGCACGGCGAGCTGGACCTCAACGCCCAGCGCGCCGCCATCGACCCGGCACCTGCCGGCAAGCGCAAAGTGGTGCTCGCCACCAACATCGCCGAGACCAGCCTGACCATCAACGGTGTGCGTGTGGTGATTGATGCCGGGCTGGCGCGGGTGCCGCGTTTCGACCCCGGCAGCGGCATGACCCGCCTCGACACCCAGCGTATCTCCCGCGCCAGTGCCACCCAACGTGCCGGCCGGGCAGGGCGCCTCGAGCCTGGCGTGTGTTACCGACTGTGGTCCGAAGACCAGCATGAAGGCCTCGCGGCCTATGGCAGTGCGGAAATCCTCGCCGCCGACCTCGCCGGCCTGGCCTTGCAACTGGCGCGCTGGGGCGTGACGCCCGCGCAGTTGGTGTGGCTGGACGTGCCGCCGAGCGCCGCGTACGCCCAGGCCCAGGACCTGCTGGTGCGTCTGGGTGCATTGAATGAGGATAAATTGACCGCCCACGGGCAGAAAATGGCCGAGTTGCCGGCCCATCCGCGCATCGCCCATCTGCTGTTGCGCGGGCAAGACCTGGGGCTGGCGGACACCGCCTGCCATGTCGCAGCGCTGTTGGGCGAGCGCGATATCCTGCGGGGTGCCGGTGCGGACCTGCACAGCCGCCTGGCGCTGCTGTCCGGCGAAGAGCGCGCCCGTGGTACCCAGGGCGGTGTGCAACGGGCCCGGCAACTGGCGCGGCAGTATCGTGGCTATTTGAGAGGCAAGGCGACGCAGGCCGTGGCCGACCCCGACCACCCGCGCTGGCTCGGCGCCTTGCTGGCGCTGGCCTACCCGGACCGCGTCGCCCAGCAACGCCGTGCCGGTGGCGCCGAATACCGCCTGGCCAATGGCCGTGCCGCGCTGTTCGCCGAGGCCGACAGCCTGATGAAACAGCCCTGGCTGGTGATCGCCGACCTCGGCAGCCGCCAGGGCCAGCGCGAGGAACGCATCTACCTGGCGGCAGATTTCGATCCGGCGCTGTTCGACACGGTGCTTGCCGAGCAGGTGCGCACGGTCGATCAACTGGACTGGGACGAACGCGAAGGCATGCTGCGCGCCGAACGCCAACGCAAGGTCGGCGAACTGGTGCTCAGTCGCGAGCCGCTCAGCGGCCTGGAAGAAAGCGCGCGCAGCCAGGCGCTGGTCAACCTGGTGCGACGCAAAGGCCTGGAGTTGCTGCCCTTTACCCCGGAGCTGCGCCAGTGGCAGGCCCGCGTCATGCTGCTGCGCGAGCTGGATAGGGGCGCGCCCAGCGAATGGCCGGACATCAGCGACAAGGCCTTGCTCGCCAGCCTGGAACACTGGCTGATGCCCTACCTGGGCAAAGTTTCGCGCCTGAGCCATTTCGCCCACCTGGACATTTCCAGCTACCTGCACAACCTGCTGCCCTGGCCGCTGCCGCAACGCCTGGACGAACTGGCGCCGCAGCATATCAAGGTGCCCTCGGGGTCGTCGGTGCGCCTGGACTACAGCGAACAGCCGCCGATTCTGGCGGTGCGTTTGCAGGAACTGTTCGGGCTGGCGGACACGCCGCGCATTGCCGGAGGGCGCCAGGCGGTCAAGCTGCACCTGCTGTCCCCCGCACGGCGGCCGGTGCAGGTGACCCAGGACCTGGCGAACTTCTGGCGCAGTACGTACGCCGAGGTGAAGAAGGATTTGAAGGGGCGGTATCCCAAGCATTATTGGCCGGATGACCCGTTGGTGGCGGAGCCGACGGCGAGGATCAAGCCTCGCAAGCCTTAGCGCTGACGATCAAAAAATGTGGGAGGGGGGCTTGCTCCCGATGGCGGTGGTTCAGTCAGTGTATGGGTAGCTGACACACTGCCATCGGGAGCAAGCCCCCTCCCACATTGATATTTTTGACAGTTATTGCGCGGCCGGCAGCAGGAAGCGGGCAATCACCGGCAAATGATTGGAAATACGCAACGTATCCTCCTGTCGCACCTTTGCCTCCACCCGCTTGATCCGTGGGCTGTAGAACAGGTAATCGAGTGTGCGATCCGGGCCGTCGATGCCGGGGTCGTTTGGGAAGTGCGTCAGCCATTTTTCACGGTCGATGCCGCTGGACTCGCTGTTGCTCGGGATCATCGGGTATTTGTCCCACAGCAGGTGCAGCTCGCTGTCCGGCGAGTACTGCCCGCGTTTGTCGGCGTCCAGGCGCAGGTATTGGCCCAGCGGCAACAGGTTGAAATCCCCGCCGATCAACCAGGGTGTGCCCCGGCCTTCGAATTTATCCAGCAACTTCACGGTGGCCTTGACCTGCTCCTGCACCGCACTGCGCCCAGGGGTATCGCCGTCCAGGCGGGTGTTGAGCACCGCCAGTTGGCCGCCGTCGCTCAGTGGCAGGTAGGTCAGCAGCAAGGCCGGCCTGGGCTGGAACTGGCGGCTGATGAAGTTGGCGTCCGAGGTAGGCAGTTGCAGGCGTTCGGCGTGTTCGATCTGGTAGCGGCTGAGGGTTGCGAGCTTGCGGCCGACGCTGCCGAAGATGTGCAGGCTGGGGACGAAGTCGGCCTTCCAGTCGAAGGCCTGGGCGCTGCAGGGGTAGAGGTCGACCAGGCGTTCCTGCAGCAGGGCCAGTTGGTCCTGGTAGTGGGAGGGCTTGGCGTTTTCGTCGATTTCCTGCAATAGCAACAGGTCGGGTTGTTCGTCGCGGATCACCCGGGCCACTTCGTCGAGGCTGAAGGCCATGTCTTCGACGGTGGGACGCTCGTCCGGGCCGCCGCCGTCGCTGCGGTCGTACCAGAACACGTAGTTCTTGCCGGCCAGGTATTGCACGTTCCAGGTCATCACCTTGAGCGCCTGCCCAGGCAGCAGGGTCGGCGCACGGGGCGCGACGCAACTGACGGGCAAGGTCTGCCTGGCGGCCGGGCGCCAGGTCAGGTGGTAGATCAGGGCGGTAAGCAGGCCGGCAACGATCAGCAGGCCCAGCAGGGTGATGCGCAATAAACGGGTCATCGGCTCGGCTTATGGCGTTTCAGAAGTGGCCGTGAGCATATCACCGCGCGTCGGCATCGCCACCGATCAACATGAATAAACGGAACAGCACCACACTGGTAAACAGCTGCAGAAAGCTGTGCGCGCTGTCCATCACCAGGCCCAGCAGCGGCGCCGGCTCAGGGTAGGCCGCCACGCTCGCGCCCTTGAGCAGCCACAGCGGCGTCATCACGCACAGCAGGCACACCAGGATTCGCCAGAAATGCCCACGGGTCAGGCGCAGACTTTCCTTCATCGCCTCCAGGGCCGACATGCCGCGCAACACCAGCAGGTATTCGGCGAATGCCAGCACCACCATCAGCCACAGCCCCGGCAGGAAATACAGCGACAGCCCCGCCAATATCAGCAGCGTGCTCATGGCGGTCAGCAGGGCGAAGCGTGGCCACAGGGCCAGGGCCATGGCCCACACATCGCGGGTGCGTGGCGACTCGCCACGGGTGCGGGCGTCGAGAAACAGGATCAGCGCACCGGTGTACAGCGGGTACACCAGTAAACCTACCACCACGCTGTAACCGGCAAACGCGTCCGCGCCCAGCGTGTGGTCCAGTATCTGTTGCAGCAAGGCTTCGAGGATCACCAGCGGCAAACACAATTGCACGATGGCGCCGAGGTTGTGCCGGGTAAAGCGGAAAGAGTCGCGCAGTACGTCTAACGGATTCATCAGGGTTATCGCAGGCCTGTAAATAAAGGAACACTTTAACCGATCAGACTCGCAGCGACGCAAACGTAAACCTTGCGTAAAGACCATTGAAACAACTCGTAACACCCCCATAACTAGCATGCACCTGGCCTGATCACAGGCAGGACCCTGATTTCTACCGGCAATCTAACGAGGTCGCCATGAACAGCGAAGAGCAAACCCTGATCGATGGACTGTTTTCACGGTTGCAACAAGCCGAAACGAACTCAGCCCCCCGCGACGCCCAGGCCGAAGCGCGGATCAAGGAGCACATGACTCGCCAACCGGCCGCCGGGTACTACATGACCCAGTCGATCCTGGTGCAGGAGCAGGCGCTGAAAAGCCTGGATGCGCAGAACAAGCAGCAGGCGCAGCAGATCCAGCAACTGCAGGATGAGTTGCAGCGGGCCAAATCCGCGCAACCGGCGCCGGCGAGCGGCGGTGGTTTTCTGTCGAGCATCTTTGGCGGCAGCTCGCGCGATACCCAGCCTGCTCCGTCCAATGCCGGCGGTGGCTGGCGTGAACCCGCGCGGCCTGCGTTCGGCCAGCCTGCGCCGCAGCAGAACTACCAGCAACCACCCCAGGCGGCGGCTGCAGCACCCATGGGCAGCGGTTTCCTGGGCGGCGCGATGAAAACTGCCGCTGGCGTGGCCGGTGGTGTGTTGCTGGCCGAAGGCATCAGCAGCCTGTTCCACCACAACCAGCAGCCGCAGGTGGTGGAGGAAATCATCGAACAACCGGCGCCGGCCAGCGATCAAGGCAACTGGGGCAACGACGACCAGAAATTTGCCGGCAATGACAGCTGGGGCGGCAACAACACCGACAGCTTCGCCGACAACGATTATGTCGACGACTCATCTTCCTTCGGCGACGACGATACCTTCGTATGACACTCCGGGACCGGGGCGCGCCGTCGTCCCGGTCTGATTTTTCCCGGAAACGTTCCTGTGGCTGGCATACTGGCACCCTTTCCGGGCCCTGGCGCCTGGCTGTCATGAGGAAGTGCGGTGAAGAAAATTGCAGTGTTCGCCGATGTACAAAACCTCTACTACACCGTGCGCCAGGCCTATGGTTGCCACTTCAACTATGCCGCGCTGTGGGCTGACATCAGCGCGCGCGGGCAGATCGTCGAGGCGTATGCGTATGCCATCGACCGTGGCGACAGCAAGCAGCAGCAATTCCAGCAGATCCTGCGCAACCTGGGTTTTACGGTAAAACTCAAGCCGTACATCCAGCGCAGCGACGGCTCGGCCAAGGGCGATTGGGACGTGGGCATCACCCTCGATATCATGGACGCCGCCGACCACGTCGACGAAATCGTGCTGGCCTCCGGTGACGGCGACTTCGACATGCTGCTCGACCGCGTCATCAATAAACATGGCGTTGAGGCTGTGGCCTACGGCGTACCGGGCCTGACCGCCAATTCGCTGATACGCGCCGCCAGCCGCTACGTGCCGATTGAAGGCGCGTTGCTGCTCAAATAATAGTTGGACGGAGTGCAAACAGGTTTGGAACGTATAGCGGTTATCGACTTTGAAACCACCGGCATCACGCCGAGCAGCCACTGCCGCGCGACGGAAATCGGCGTGGTCATTCTTGAGCGTGGGCAAATCGTCGACCGTTATCAGAGCCTGATGAACGCCGGCGTACGTGTACCCGGCTTTATCGAACAGCTCACCGGGATCAGCAACGCGATGTTGCGCAGCGCACCGCCGGCCGAGCGCGTGATGAATGAAGTCAACGAATTCGTCGGTACCACGCCGCTGTTGGCGCATAACGCCGCGTTCGACCAGAAGTTCTGGGACTTTGAACTGGGCCTGATCCGCCGCACCCGCCTGCAAAAATTCGCCTGCTCCCTGCTGCTGGCCCGCCGCCTGATGCCGGCTGCGCCGAACCACAAACTCGGCACCCTCAACAGCTACGCGCAACTGCCCCATACCGGCAAGGCCCACCGGGCGCTGGCGGATGCGGAGATGGCGGCCAACCTCACGGCGCATCTGGCCCAGGAGTTACGGCGCACCCACGGCTTGCGCGAACTGTCCCACGACCTGCTGTGCACCTTGCAGAAAGTGCCGGCGGCGAAGATCAATGAGCACCTGAAGAAACATCGCGGGTTTTGAGCCTGCCACCCTCTCAAGAACACTGAAAATCCAAATGTGGGAGGGGGCTTGCTCCCGATGGCGGTGTGTCAGGCAACTGATGTGCAACTGAACCACCGCCATCGGGAGCAAGCCCCCTCCCACATGGGTTATGCGGTGATCATCCAGGTTGCACACACTCCAACGCCCGATCCACCACCCCTCTCGCCATTTCCACCAAATGCATCACTGCCCGCTGTTGCGCATTCATGGCGTCCCTGGACGAATGCGCTGTCTCCACTGCGCACTGCAGCAAATCCGCCGCATGGGCCAGGGCGTCTTCGAAGCTCAGGTTGTCATTCAGGATGAAGGTGGGCGCATCCGGGGCGGACGCTTTGAGGTAGTGGTCGGTGGCGCGGCGATGGAGCAGGGCGTCTTCGCTGGGGAAGCGGGGTGGATCGGGGGTGACTTTGACCATGGTGAAACTCCTTGCTGGAAGAAGTTGGCACCGTCCGCTTGCACGCGAAGAGGGTGGCAACTGTGCGTAGGTGTGCAAGACCGGGGCAAGAAGTAAAACCCAGCAGACCCGAGGGTCTCCCACGCACAGCTGCCATAACTGGCAAGCACCAAGCAAAAGCTGAGCGCTAAGCTGCGTTGATTTGTAATTCTTATTGCCGCCGGACTTGCACGTCCGGTCACCGAAAACTCAATGACCGAGCGAGACTAGCTACCTGATCCGACGGAAACAAGGCTGTGGGATTCTCTCGGAAACGTCCCGCAAATGATAGGGATCGGTCTTGCTGGCCACTAAACTATCAGCTGTTTGTGGAGCCCTTTCCGCTCTTTCTGAATGGTCAGTAGGCCGATCAGCTAACGCACCGTCAGATCTTTCTGTTTTTTTCTTCGCCCATTTATCGCCCTTTGCCTCGACCTAACATTGCGCCTGTCATTTACGTAAAAGGACTACGTCATGCAGGAAAGCGATCTTCATACGGCGATCATGCGGGGCATGTTTGAACTCAAATCAAAAGGCATTGATTTCGGCTCAGCCTCAAACATGGCGTTTCATTTGGGGAACACGATGACAAGCTGCCCGGCAGTCATGGTGTTGCCTGATTCAACGGGCTGGAACCATGGAGCCAGCTACCAGTTAGTGCGGCCCATTCATTCGGACTCTTCGGCGCCTGGCACTACGTTTGATGAGCTATGGAAATGTACGCAGCAGCACTACGGCTTGACTGCAGCAACGCTTATCACTGGCGCAGCAGGTATACCCATCAGCAAAATTGCCGTGGGCGCCTGGGTCCACGTCGGTTCCAGCAAAACGACGAATCTGGCGAGCTTGATTGGAATGCGTTTTTTTCCTCGTACATTGATCAGGCAACCAACGGTGGCCAGAATGGCAAAAGCAACGTTTGGCACCGTTCGGGTATTCGGGATTATCGGGCGAGGTATTCCCTTCGTTGCAGCGGGGCTGGCGATCTTTGATTTAGTCAGTATTGGCAAGTGTGCCTATGAGGCAAGAAATGGAAGGTGATCTGACCAGAGCCGATATCAGCGAAAAAGTCATTCAGTTATTCGTCGATATCATTGGCTTCATCGACCGAACTCAGGTGACGGAGCAAACCGACTTCGTCCATGACTTCAAGATTATTGATGATGACCTGACTTGCTTCGTCATGCAGATCAAATGGCAGTTCAAACTGCGCGCGACTCAGGATGACTGGGATCACATCACTACGATCGGGCAGGTTATCGATTTAATCGCTCAGCGCTCGTCTATTCAGTAGACCAGCCACCCCCTTCCGAAAAGTGTACGGCCCGTTTAAACAGGTTTTGTAACTTATGTTTAACAGTCCGCCTTCCTAAAATAAGCCCCCCTTCTCCTGCCATAGAGCCGCCCCATGCCTGGCCCCCGTCGCTTTCCCTTACCCTTGATCGCTGCCTTTTTCGCGCTGTACGTCATCTGGGGCTCCACTTACCTAGTGATTCGCATTGGCGTGGAATACTGGCCGCCGTTGTTGCTGGCGGGGATTCGGTTCTGCACGGCGGGCGCGTTGATGTATGGCTTTCTCAGATGGCGTGGCGTGCCGGCGCCGACCTGGCCGCAGTGGAAGGCCGCCGGCATGATCGGTATTTTGCTGCTCACGGTGGGCAATGGCGGCGTCAGTGTGGCCGAGCATATGGGTGTGTCGTCCGGTGTGGCTGCGCTGGCCGTGGCGACGGTGCCACTGTTTACCTTGCTGTGCGGCTATTTCTGGGGCGCGCGCAATACGCGGCTGGAGTGGGCGGGGGTGATTCTGGGGATTATCGGCATTGCCATGCTCAACATGGGCAGCACACTGCAATCGAGCCCGATGGGCGCAGTGCTGCTGTTGATAGCAGCGGCCTCCTGGGCGTTTGGCTCGGTGTGGAGCCGGCAACTGTCGCTGCCCCAGGGCGCCATGGCCAGTGCGGCGGAAATGCTCGTGGCGGGTGTTGCGCTGTTGCTGGTCAGTGCGCTGTCCGGCGAGCACCTCAAAGCCTTGCCGCCGCTGGAGGGCTGGCTGGCCCTGGCCTACCTGACCGTATTCGGCTCGATCATCGCGTTCAACGCTTATATGTACCTGCTCAAAAACGTACGCCCGGCGGCGGCCACCAGCTATGCCTATGTGAACCCGGCCGTCGCCGTCTTGTTGGGGATTGTCTTCGTGGGTGAAACCATCGGTCTGGAGGAGGCCTTCGCGATGCTGGTGATCATCAGCGCCGTGTTGCTGATCAGCCTGCCCCAATGGCGCAAGCCCAAACCGGAAATAAGGTAAACTGCCGCGCATTACGCCTTTGCGCTGAATTTTTCCTACGGTAAACACATGACTTTCGCCACCCTTGGCCTGATCGAACCCTTGCTGCGCGCCCTTGAGACGCTTGGCTACCAGACCCCGACGCCAGTGCAGGCGCAAGCCATTCCGGCGGTGCTGGCCGGTCGCGACCTGATGGCAGCGGCCCAGACCGGCACCGGTAAGACTGCCGGTTTCGCCTTGCCTCTGCTGCAATTGCTGACGATGGAGGGGCCGAAAGTTGCCGCCAACTCGGCGCGCGCGCTGATCCTGTGCCCGACCCGCGAACTGGCCGAGCAGGTTCACGCCAGCGTTGCCGAGTACGCGCAGAACCTGCCGCTCACCACCTACGCGGTGTATGGCGGCGTGAGCATCAACCCGCAGATGATGAAGCTGCGCAAGGGTGTCGACATTCTGGTCGCCACGCCCGGCCGCCTGATCGATCTGTTCCGCCAGAACGCGCTGAAACTCAACCAGTTACAAACCCTGGTGCTGGATGAAGCCGACCGCATGCTCGACCTGGGCTTCTCCGAAGAGCTGGCGAACATCTACCGCATGCTGCCGAAAAAGCGTCAGACCCTGCTGTTCTCCGCGACCTTCTCCGATGAGATTCGCACGCTGGCCGGGCAGATGCTCAACGACCCGCTGAGCATTGAAGTCAGCCCGCGCAACGTCGCTGCCAACACCGTGAAGCAGTGGGTGGTGCCGGTGGACAAGAAGCGCAAGGCCGAGCTGTTTGTGCACCTGATGCGCAAGGGCCGCTGGAAGCAGGTGCTGGTGTTCGCCAAGACCCGCAACGGCGTGGATGCGCTGGTGGATAAGCTGCAAGGGTTGGGCATCAACGCCGACGGCATTCATGGTGATAAACCCCAGGCCACGCGCCAGCGCGCGCTGGACCGTTTCAAGAGCAGCGACGTGCAGATTCTGGTGGCCACCGACGTGGCGGCCCGTGGCCTGGACATCGAAGACCTGCCGCTGGTGGTCAACTTCGATCTGCCGATCGTTGCCGAAGATTACATCCACCGCATCGGCCGTACCGGGCGCGCGGGCAATACCGGGGAAGCGATTTCCCTGGTGTGCGCCGATGAAGTGAACATGCTGTCGGCCATCGAGATGCTCACGCGTCAGACCCTGACCCGCAAGATGGAGCCGGACTTCGAACCCGAGCACCGCGTGCCGGACACCGATGCCAGCGGGCAGGTGGTGAAGAAGCCGAAAAAGCCGAAGAAGCCCAAGGCGTCTGGCGGTGGTGGTGGCAAGCGCAATTTGGGCAAGTGGGTGGAGAGTGGCGACTCGGCGCCGGTTGAACCGTCGATCAAGCCGGTGCGCAAGGTGCCGGTGTTCAATACCGGGCCGCGCAAGAAGAAGTGATTTTGCGGCGCTGCTGATGGCCCTATCGGGAGCAAGCCCCCTCCCACAGTTTTGATCTGTGAATACATTCAAAATGTGGGAGCTGGCTTGCCAGCGATGGCGGGCCCGACTACAGCACAACGATCAGCGCTGAAGCCAGTTCAGCATTCCCAGCCCAGCCGCTCTGCCACTGGCAAAACACCCCGTCAGCAAATACCCCCCGGTCGGCGCCTCCCAATCCAGCATCTCCCCCGCACAGAAAACCCCCGGCAATTGCTTGAGCATCAAGCGCTCATCCAGCGCCTCAAACGGCACACCGCCTGCGGTGCTGATGGCCTCATCGATGGGGCGCGTCTTCACCAGGATCAACGGCAATGCCTTGATATCCACCGCCAACTGCGCGGGATCATTGAAGTGCTCAGCCGGCGTCAACTCGCGCAACAGCGCCGCCTTGACGCCGTCCACTCCCAGTTGACTGTGCAAATGCTTGCTCATCGAACGCGAACCGCGCGGTTTGGCCAGTGCGGCCTGCACGGTGTGCAGCGGCTTGCTGGGCAGCAGATCAATATGCACGGTGGCCGCGCCGTCACGGTTGATGGCCTCACGTATCGGCGCCGACAGCGCATAGATCAGGCTGCCCTCGATGCCGGTGGCGGTGATCACGCACTCGCCCAGCCGGGGCTTGTCGTCGCCCAGCCCGATGGCGACATTCTTCAACGGCGCGCCGGCGAATTTGCTGACCATCAATTCGCTCCAGGCCGACACCTCAAACCCGCAGTTGCTCGGTTGCAGACGAACATAGGGCACGCCTTTGTCTTCCAGCAACTTGAGCCAGGCGCCATCGGAACCCAGGCGTGACCAGCTGCCGCCGCCCAGGGCCAGCAGCACGGCATCACTGCGCACGGCCTTCTCGCCGTCCGGGCTGTGGATAAGTAAATCGCCCTCACTGTTCCAGCCCAGCCAACGATGCCGGGTGTGGATAACCACGCCCTGGTCGCGCAGGCGCTTGAGCCAGGCGCGCAGCAGCGGCGCGGCTTTCATGTCGGTAGGAAATACGCGGCCGGAGGTGCCGATAAAGGTCTGGATGCCCAGGCCATGGATCCATTCGCACAATGCCTCGGCACCAAACTCACGCAGCAACGGCGCCAGGTGCGGCGCGCGTTCGGCATAGCGAGCCACGAACGCCGGGTACGCTTCGGAGTGGGTGATGTTCATGCCGCCCACCCCCGCCAGCAGGAATTTGCGTCCCACCGAGGGCATGCCGTCGTACAGGTCCACGCGCACGCCGGCCTGGCTCAGGACTTCGGCGGCCATCAGCCCTGCTGGGCCGCCGCCGATGAGGGTGACGTGGTGAGGTGGGGTCTGAGGCATGGGCAGGGCTACGGTGCTGTGAATAAGCCGGGCATTCTACCGGACGCGACGCCGGCTGCCTGATCAAAAAACATACACTTTCCTGCAGGCCTTACGGATAAATGCCTACAGGCGCTTACGCTCAAGTTATCCACAGGCCGTTCCACAGCCATTGTGGGTAACGCCCAGCGTTCAGTGACACCCTGATGACACCCACACCCGCTGCGCGCTGTGGTGCAGGATGCCGTGGCGGCGCGCGAGGGCCGGGCGGTCCTTGCTGTAGCCGCCGCCGATCACGCCCATTACCGGAATGTCGCGGCCCAGGCAGTGGCGCATGACGGCTTCATCGCGGGCGGCGACGCCTGAGTCTGTCAGCTTGAGGTAGCCGAGGGCGTCGTCCTTGTGCACATCCACGCCGGCGTCGTACAGCACCAGGTCGGGCTGGTACAGCGGCAGCAGGTAGTTGAGCGCATCGTCGACCACCTTGAGGTAATCGGCGTCGCCCATGCCCATGGGCAGCGGAATGTCCCAGTCGCTTTGGGCCTTGCGCGCGGGGAAGTTCTTTTCGCAGTGCAGCGACACGGTGATGGCGTCCGGCGTGTCGTGGAGAATGCGTGCGGTGCCGTCGCCCTGGTGCACGTCACAGTCGAAGATCAGCACGCGGTTGACCCGGCCGCTGGCCAGCAGGTAATGGCTGATTACCGCCAGGTCGTTGAAGATGCAGAAGCCCGCCGGGTAATCGTAATGGGCGTGGTGGGTGCCGCCGGCCAGGTGGCAGGCCAGGCCGTGATCGAGGGCTTGTTCGGCGGCGAGCAGGGAACCGCCGACCGCACGCACGGTACGCCTGGCCAGGGCTTCGCTCCAGGGCAGGCCGAGGCGGCGCTGGTCTTCGCGGGACAGTTCACCGCTCATGTAGCGTGCGATGTAGCCAGGTTCGTGGGCCAGGGCCAGAATCTGCGGCGAGCACAACTCTGGTCGCAGCAGACGGCTGTCTTCGGTCAGCCCGGTGGACACCAGGTGGTCGCGCAGCAGGCGAAACTTGTCCATGGGAAACCGGTGGTCTGCCGGGAACTCAGGGCTGTAGTCATCGTGGTAGATCAATGGCAAAGGCATGGGATTTTCTGACGGGAACCTGCGAAGGATCTTACCAGCGCTGTACACTCTCGCACATGGCAAGGGAGGGGACCCATGGAGCCGATACTCGAACTGCACAGCGCACGCCTGATCATGCGCCAATGGCGCGACAGCGACCTGCCGGAATTTGCACGCATGTGCGCCGACCCGCAGGTTATGCGCTATTTCCCGGCCACCTTGAGCCACCTGGAAAGCGCCGCGTTGATTGGCCGTATTCGCGGCCATTTCGCTGAATTCGGCTTTGGCCTGTGGGCCTTGCAGCGCAAGGACAGCGGCGAATTCATCGGCCTTACCGGCTTGCAGCATGTCAGCTTTGAGGCAGGTTTTACCCCAGCGCTGGAAATCGGCTGGCGCCTGGCCCGCGAACACTGGGGGCTGGGTTATGCCAGCGAGGCGGCCTGGACCGCGCTGCGCTGTGGGTTCGACCGCTTGCAGCTGGATGAAATCGTCGCCTTCACCACCGAGGCCAATTTGCCATCGCAGAAAGTCATGCAGGCCATCGGTATGCATTACGATCCCCAGGCAGATTTTGAACACCCCAAGGTCGCAGCCGATGACCCGCTGCGCCCACATGTTTTGTATCGCATCACCCGCGCCCAATGGTTGGACACGCTGCACGGATAAGCAGCCCGGAATGCCCCGTAGATTTTAGGAGTTGCTCTATGAGCCAAGTATTGGAAGATCTGGTGGACTTGCTGACCCTGGAACCGATTGAGGAAAACCTCTTTCGCGGCCGCAGCCAGGACCTGGGTTTTCGCCAGTTGTTCGGCGGTCAGGTGCTCGGCCAGTCGTTGTCGGCCGCCAGCCAGACCGTTGAAGAAGCGCGTCATGTGCATTCCCTGCACGGTTATTTCCTGCGCCCAGGTGATGCCGCCTTGCCGGTGGTGTATTCGGTGGACCGCGTGCGTGACGGCGGCAGTTTCAGCACGCGCCGGGTGACGGCGATCCAGAAGGGCAACCCGATTTTCACCTGCAGTGCGTCATTCCAGTATGACGAGGAAGGCTTCGAGCACCAGACCACCATGCCTGTCGTGGTGGGGCCGGAAAACCTGCCGTCGGAGCTGGAGCTGACCCAGCAGCGCGCGCACTTGATCCCCGAGCACATGCGCGACAAGCTGCTGTGCCCCAAGCCCATCGAAGTACGCCCGGTCACCGAGCGCGACCCGTTTAACCCGCAGCCGTCCGACCCGGTCAAATACGTGTGGTTTCGCGCCGATGGCGCCCTGGCGGATGCGCCGGCGCTGCACAAGTACCTGCTGGCCTACGCCTCGGACTTCGGCCTGCTGACCACCTCGCTGCTGCCCCATGGCAAGACCGTGTGGCAAAAGGATATGCAGGTCGCGAGCCTCGACCACGCGCTGTGGTTCCACGCCGACCTGCGCGCCGACGACTGGCTGCTCTACGCCATGGACAGCCCGTGGGCCGGTAATTCCCGTGGGTTCTCGCGGGGCAGCGTGTACAACCGCGCCGGGCAACTGGTGGCGTCGGTGACTCAGGAAGGCCTGATTCGTCATCGCAAGGACTGGGCATGAGCCTGGCAGAGGTTAAACATTGGGTGTTCGACATGGACGGCACCCTCACCGTGGCGGTGCACGACTTTGCGGCCATTCGCGTGGCCCTGGGCATACCGCCCGAAGACGACATCCTCACCCATCTGGCCGGGTTGCCGGCCGATATCGCAGCGGCCAAACATGCCTGGCTGCTGGCGCATGAGCGTGAACTGGCGCTGGCCTCGACGGCAGCCGAGGGTGCGGTGGCGCTGGTGCGCGAACTGGCCCAACGCGGTTATCGCCTGGGCATCCTGACCCGCAACGCGCGGGAGCTGGCCCACGTCACGCTGGCGGCGATTGGCCTGGCGGACTGCTTTGCGGTGGCGGATGTGCTGGGCCGTGAAGACGCACCGCCCAAGCCGCAACCGGGTGGATTGTTGAAGCTGGCAGCCGCCTGGGGCGTGGCACCGGGCGAGATGGTGATGGTGGGGGATTACCGCTTCGACCTGGATTGCGGAAGGGCGGCGGGAACGCGGACGGTGTTGGTGAACCTGCCGGAGAACCCGTGGCCGGAGCTGGCTGATTGGCATGCCGAGGATTGCACGGCGTTGCGCCGGATGATTCAGGCCAGTCAATAGAAATCAAAAGGTGGGAGGGAGCAAGCCCCCTCCCACATGTTTATCCGGCTTCGTCAGTTGAACAGGGCTTTCTGGCCCTCCGGCGAGGTGAACATCCTGTCGCCGTCATGCCCCACACCCGGCACTTCCACCAGCCTGTGGCTCAACTGCGGATGACGCAGCTTGAGGTAGTCAAAATAGTTGTGCCCACGAATCAACCGATACGCGCCCTGGGTTTCAGCTTCGCAGCTTTTATCCAGCGCCGGATGGTTGGGGTCGGTGTCCTGCTGACCCAGCAGGTAGGTGATATCCCGCGACACGTAGGCCTGTTCCAACTGCTGGGGCCCCTGGCCCTTGGCGTAGTCGGGCAGGTTTTGCATGCCGTATTTCCAGTCGTTGAAGCCCGGGCAGCGGGCGGCGTCGAACTTCACCGGGCGTTGCGGGCTGAAGTACGCATAGGATGAGGGGTTGGCCACCACGTAACGCAGGCTGATGCCTTCGGTTTGCAGGGTCGGGTGAGCCTGGCCGGTGAGGGCGAAGCGCTGCACCACCTGGCCGCCGCCGGAGTGGCCGGCGACCACGATCTGTTTCAGCGCCGGGAACAGTTTGCGGTCGCCCAGGTGCTTGATGATCTGGTCCAGCGCAGCAAACGAGCTGATCTGGCCCGGGCCGGTGGACGATGCGCCGCCCATCCAGTCATTGCCATGCCAGCGCAGCAACTGATCGCTCAGGTGATTGCGCTTCACGTCCGCCTGGTTGAGAAACTGCGGCGCGATCACCAGCGTTTCAGCGCCGACGCCGGCCTGGCGGGCGGCATCGACCCCGCTGTGCAGGTAGGTCTGCGCGTTGCGCAGGCGACCATGCACGATGATCAGCGCCCGCGTGACCTGGGGCATCGGCTGGCGCCAGTCCTGGCTCAAGCCCAGGCTCAGGTCGCCGGCCTGCAGGTGAAAGCGGTCAGGGCTGACCTCCTTGACGCCGTGTTCGGCCGCCAGGGTTGAACAGCACACGAGCAGACCCAGCAACACACCCCATCGTTTGTTCATTTAGAGACTCTTGGCCGCAAAGGTGTCGCATTGAGTGATCTGGCCACCTGCGAAGCCGGTCTTGAACCAGCGAACCCGCTGTGCCGAGGTGCCGTGGGTAAACGAGTCAGGCACCACGCGGCCCTGACCCTGTTGCTGCAAGCGGTCATCGCCAATCGCGTTGGCGGCATTCAGCGCTTCTTCGATATCGCCCGGTTCCAGCCAGTTCAGGCGCTTTTGCGCACGGTTGGCCCATACCCCGGCAAAGCAGTCGGCTTGCAGCTCCTGGCGAACCAGCAGGCCACCGTCGCCTTCCATCGGACGGCCCTGCTGGCGGGCGGTCTGAATCTTGGCCGAGATGCCGAGCAGCGTCTGCACGTGATGGCCGACTTCGTGGGCGATCACGTAGGCCTGGGCGAAGTCGCCGGCGGCCTGGAAACGTTGTGACATTTCCCGGAAGAAATCCAGGTCCAGGTACACCTGCTGGTCGGCCGGGCAGTAGAACGGGCCGCTGGCCGAGGTGGCCCCACCGCAGGCGGAATTCACCCGGCCACGGAACAGAATCAGTTTCGGGTTGGTGTAGGTCAGGCCGTTTTCCTTGAACACCTGGCCCCAGGTGTCTTCGGTGTCGCCCAGCACGGCGCGCACAAAATCAGCCTGCTCGTCGTTGGCCGGTGGTGCCTGGCGCGTTTGCGGGCTCACCGAAGGCGCTTGCTCGGCCTGGCCGGTCAGCTCGCTGAGGATCTGCATCGGGTTCTGGCCGGTCAGCCAGCCAATGCCGACGATCAGCACAATCGCCGTGAGGCTCAGGCCCTTGCCGCCGCCGAAGCGCATGCCGCCACCGCCGCCGCCACTGTCATCCCGGGCATCCACCACGTTGTCGCTGCGTCGGCCTTTTTTCCATAGCATGGTGCAATCCTCTTGATGAAAGGTCCTACAAAAATATTGATGAAGTATGGCCTTATTGGCGGCAATAGCCTTCGCCGGTGGCGACGATCAGGCAGTCTTTTTTATCCGCCAGCCATTTAAGACCCGTGGCCTCACCGTCCCCGGCGCGCAGCATCTGCGGGCCGTCCGGGCGGGTGAAGGCGATACCGTCGTCGGCTTCTTCACCCTTGAAGGTGCCGGCGTCCTCGGCATCCAGGCCGTATTGCATGGTCAGGATGTAGTGCCCACGGCCAATGGCGTCGTCCTTGGCGATGGTGAGGTTCAGGCCTTCGACGCCGATCCATTTGCCTACCCATTGGTCGGTGGGCGGGGTGGGCGGCACCAGGGTCGCCTGCACCGAGGGCGGCGCAGGTTTGGCCGGTGCCTTGTCCTCATGGTTACAGGCGGCGAGCAAGGCCAGGGTGGAGAGCAGGAACAAGGTTTTTTTCATGGCAGGCAGGCCTTGGTTAAAAAATGTGCAATACGGCAGTGAACGTGCAGGGTTGGACCCAAACCCGGTGATTTAGTGCGCTGTTCGTCCGGTGTTTGGTTATGCTCTGAGGGCAGACCCACGCCCGGCTGCTAGATTATTCGGTTGAGTGCCATCGCGTTTAACTCGCCACCCAAGAGAATTCAATGACTGTCAGTACCCCGCTTTCCGGCGTCAACCATCCGTTCAAAGGCATCCTGTTGATTGTGGTGGCGACGTTCCTGTTCTCCAGCCACGACGCGCTGTCCAAATACCTCGCCGGGTTCTACCCGATCGTGATGGTGGTGTGGGCGCGCTACATGGTGCACACCTTGCTGATGGCCGGGATTTTCCTGCCGCAGTCGGGCCTGCGCGTACTGCGCAGCAAACGCCCCGGCATGCAGGTGGTGCGAGCATTGTGCCTGCTGGGCACCAGCCTGTTTTTCACCACGGCGCTGCATTACATCCCGCTGGCGGAAGCCACGGCGGTGAACTTCCTCGCGCCCATCCTGGTGACCGCGCTGTCGGTGCCGCTGCTGGGCGAGCACGTTACGCGGGGCCAGTGGCTGGCGGTGATCTGCGGGTTCATCGGCGTGGTGATCATCATCCATCCCGGCGGCGAGCTGTTTACCCCGGCGGTGCTGCTGCCGTTGTGCTCGGCGCTGTTCTTCTGCTTCTACCAGTTGCTCACGCGCATCCTCAGCCAATACGACACGCCCACCACCAGCAACTTTTTCGCCGGGCTGTGCAACACCCTGGTGATGAGTGCGATGGTGCCGTTCTTCTGGCATGTGCCGAGCCTGTGGCATGGGGTGATGATGCTGGCACTGGGCACCTGCGGCATGACTGCCCACTTGATGTTGACCCAGGCGTTCCGCTTCGCGGCGCCGGCCTTGCTGGCGCCGTTCGGCTATTGCCAGATCGTGTTTGCGGGGTTGTTGGGCTGGCTGGTGTTCAGTCATACCCCCGACATGACCACGGTGGTCGGCATCGGGGTGATCTGCATGAGCGGGCTGGCCGCTGCCTGGCAGCAGCGGCGTCGTTGAGTTACACGTCTACCGTCGGGATCTTGCGCGGGGCCATGAAGTACATCCAGGTCAGCGCAATGAAGTACATCGCCGGGATCAGGGTGAACAGCACCGTGTAGTTGTTGTTGGTCACCGTGAGGATGTGGCCGACGATCTGGGTCATGAACATGCCGCCGATGGCCGCGCACATCCCGCCGAACCCGAACACCGTGCTCATCATGTGCTTGGGCGTGTAGTCCATCACCAGGCTCCAGATGTTGGCGGTCCAGGCCTGGTGCGCGCCGATGGCCAGGGAGATGGCAAACACCGCGACCCACAGCTGGCTGGAGCCGGCCGCCATGATCACGCCGACGATGCAGCAGGCGAACAGCAGCATCGACAGCAGCCGTGCCTTGATCGAGTTCATGCCACGGCCGATCAGGAACGACGACAGGATACCGCCGCCCACGCTGCCGAAGTCGGCGGTGAGGTAGATGATGATCAGCGGGATGCCCATCTGCGTCACGTTGATGCCCAGGTTGTATTGCTGGTTCAGGAACGGCGGCAGCCAATACAGGTAGAACCAGAACACCGGGGCGGTCAGGGCGTAGGCGATGGCGAAGGCCCAGGTGCCGCGCATGCGCAGGATGCGGCTGAACGGAACGCCCGGTTGTTCCGGCTCGACTTCCCGCTGCACGTAGTCCAGTTCCGATTGTTTAACGCTCGGATGATCTTCCGGGTTGTAGTACTTCAAACCCCAGAACACCAGCCACAGCGCGCCCAGCGACGCCATGCACAGGAACGCCGCCTGCCAGCCCCACACGTGCAGGATCAACGGCAGCAGCATCGGCGTCATCATGGCGCCGACGTTGGTGCCGGCGTTGAAGATACCGGTGGCCACTGCGCGTTCACCGGCCGGGAACCACAGACGGGTGGTCTTGACGCAGGCCGGGTAGTTGGCGGCTTCGGTCAGGCCCAGGATAAAGCGGCACACCATAAAGCCTACTGCCGAGGTGGCCAGGCCGTGCGCGCCGGTGGCCAGGCTCCACAACAGCACGGCGCAGAAGAACACGCGCTTCACACCCACTCGGTCGATCAAGCGGCCCTGCAGCACGAAGCCGATGGCGTAGCCCACCTGAAACCAGAAGTTGATGTTGGCGTAGTCCATCGCCGTCCAGCTCATTTCCTTGGCGAGGATCGGTTGCATCACGCCCAGGGCGGCGCGGTCGATGTAGTTGAGCGTGGTGGCGAAGAACACCAGGGCCAGCATGCCCCAGCGAGTTTTACCCACGGCCAGGGCGCCGCGGATCTTGTCGCCGATGCCGGCGTGCGGGGTGCCCGGGCGCGTGGCCAGGGTAGGGTTTTGCAAAGGCATGAGGTCGTACCCGTTTTTTTGAAATTTTTATGGTGTGTTCTGGGTCTTTTCTTACGAGATCGATGGTGCGCAGCGGTTAAAAAATCGTCAATTCGCCAAATCGGCTAGTGTTCGATAATCG
The DNA here is from genome assembly GCF_920984685.1 of Pseudomonas sp. Leaf59. NCBI lineage: Bacteria > Pseudomonadati > Pseudomonadota > Gammaproteobacteria > Pseudomonadales > Pseudomonadaceae > Pseudomonas > Pseudomonas sp. Leaf59. Next base: position 93,632 of record NZ_CAKLBR010000008.1, read on the forward strand.
CACCAAAAACTAACCGGTTCGTACATTATGATTGCTGCGTGTAGGCTGGGGGCGAATAATTTGCCACAAACAACACGTGCCGGGAGAACTCCATGCAACGATCCATCGCTACCGTTTCCTTGAGCGGCACCCTGCCGGAAAAGCTCGAAGCCATTGCCGCCGCCGGTTTTGATGGGGTTGAGATCTTCGAGAACGACCTGTTGTATTACGACGGGAGTCCGCGCGAAGTTAGACAAATGTGCGCCGACCTCGGAATTGCCATCACGTTGTTCCAGCCGTTTCGCGACTTTGAAGGCTGCCGCCGCGACCGCCTGGCGCGCAACCTGGAGCGCGCCGAACGCAAGTTCGACTTGATGCAGGAACTGGGCACCGACCTGGTGCTGGTATGCAGCAACGCCTCGGCCGATTGCGTGGGCGATGAACGCATCCTGCTCGATGACCTCAGCCTTTTGGCCGAACACGCCGGTCGTCGTGGCGTGCGCATTGGCTACGAAGCGCTGGCCTGGGGCAAGCATGTGAATACCTGGCAGCAGGTGTGGAACCTGGTGCGCCAGGTCGATCATCCCGCCCTGGGCGTGTTGCTCGACAGTTTCCATACGCTGTCGCTCAAAGGCGACCCAAGTGGCATTGCCCAGATACCGGGCGACAAGATCTTCTTTGTGCAAATGGCCGACGCGCCGATCCTGGCGATGGATGTGCTGGAGTGGAGCCGGCATTTCCGCTGCTTCCCGGGTCAGGGTGAGTTCGACCTCGCGGGGTTTCTTGCGCCGATCATCCAGAGCGGCTACAGCGGGCCGCTGTCCCTGGAAATCTTCAACGATGGTTTTCGGGCCGCCCCCACGCGCGCGAATGCGGCCGACGGCCTGCGCTCGCTGCTGTACCTGGAAGAGAAAACCCGTCAGCGCCTGGCCGAGCAAGCACCTGCCGCGCCGGTCGATATCCTCTTTGAAACGCCTGCCGCCAGCGAGTACGACGGCATTGAGTTCCTCGAATTCGCCGTGGATGAAAGCCTCGGCGCCAAACTCACCCATTGGCTGGAACGCCTGGGTTTTGCCAGGGCCGGGCAGCACCGCTCGAAAAATGTGAGCCTGCTGCGTCAGGGCGATATCAACCTGATCCTCAATTGCGAACCCTACTCCTTCGCCCACAACTTCTTCGAGGCCCATGGGCCGTCGTTGTGTGCCACGGCGATTCGGGTCAAGGACAGCGCCAAGGCGCTGCAACGTGCCGTGGCCTTCAAGGGCCAGCCCTATCGCGGGCTGGTCGGGCCCAATGAACTGGAACTGGCTGCCGTGCGTGCGCCGGATGGCAGCCTGATCTACCTGGTGGACCCCAGCGAAGGTGGCCTGTACGACACCGATTTCAACCTGCAGTCGGCGCCTTCCGTCAGCGGCGGGCTGCTGCGCATCGACCATATGGCCATGGCGCTGCCGGCCGACAGCCTCGACAGCTGGGTGCTGTTCTACAAGAGCCTGCTCGACTTCGAGGCCGATGACGAAGTGGTGCTGCCTGACCCTTACGGGCTGGTGAAAAGCCGCGCGCTGCGCAGCCGCTGCAGCTCGATTCGCCTGCCGCTGAATATCTCCGAGAACCGCAACACGGCCATTTCCCACGCACTGTCGAGCTATCGCGGCTCGGGTGTGCACCACATTGCCTTCGACTGCGCGGATATTTTCGCCGAGGTGCGCCGAGCCAAGGACGCCGGGGTGCCGCTGCTGGATATCCCGCTCAATTACTATGACGACCTTGCCGCCCGGTTTGATTTCGACGACGAGTTCCTCAGCGAGCTGGCGTATTACAACGTGCTGTACGACCGCGATGCCCAGGGGGGTGAGCTGTTTCACGTGTACACCGAACCGTTCGAGGGGCGGTTTTTCTTCGAGATCCTGCAGCGCAAGAATGGCTACGCCGGCTATGGCGCGGCGAACGTGGCGGTGCGTCTGGCGGCGATGGCCAAGTCGCGCAGCGGCGCGGTTCGTCAGGCGCGTTTGTGATACCGGGCCAGGTGCTTCCTTCGGCAAGCGCCGCGGCCCATAATCGCAGCCTGCATAACACACCGCCATGAGCGCACCATGACCCTGACTCCCGATCTCTCCGCCGTGTCAGACGCACCGCGCAAGAGTCGCAAGAACAATCCGGAAAAGACCCGGGAGAATATTCTCCAGGAAGCCATCGTCGAATTTGTTCAGCAGGGCCTGTCCGGCGCCCGCGTGGACGCCATCGCCGAGCGCATCCACACGTCCAAGCGCATGATCTACTACTATTTCGGCAGCAAGGAGCAGTTGTACGTCGAGGTGCTGGAAAAGCTCTACGGCGACATCCGCAACACCGAAACCCGCATGAACCTCACCGCCCTGGAGCCGCGCGAAGCGATCCGGCGGCTGGTGGAATTCACCTTCGATCACCATGATCAGAATGTGGATTTTGTGCGCATCGTCAGCATCGAAAATATCCACAATGCCGAGTATGTGAAACGCACGGACACGATCAAGGCGATGAACAGCAAGATCCTCGAGGGGCTGGGGGAAACCCTGCGCCGTGGTGCCGAGCTGGGATTGTTTCGCGAGGGGCTGGAGCCTTTGGACGTGCACTTGCTGATCAACTCGTTCAGCTTTTACCGGGTGTCCAACCGTCATACCTTCAGTGAGATCTTTCAGATCGAACTGTCGGATGAGGCGATTAAACAGCGGCACCGCGAGATGATCTGTGAGTCGGTGTTGCGTTACCTGCAGGCTTGATTACGCGTTTTGAAATGCAATCCATGTGGGAGGAGGCAGGCTCCCCGCTTATCAAACACAAAATAACGTGTCGATTTTAGCCTGGAGTTTCAGGCAGCCACACGCCTGTGGCGAGCGGGCTTGCCCCGCGTTGGGCTGCGCAGCAGCCCCAAAACCAGACGCTGAGCCGTATCAGGTACACCGCGTTTTGCTCGATGGGGGGCGCTTCGCACCCCAACGCGGGGCAAGCCCGCTCGCCACAATAAGCCCGCTCGCGGTCTGCCACATTTTCAGGTGTTCATGGTCTGGAAGTGCGCAAGCATTCTTTGCGCATCCGCCACCTCGCCACTGAACAATTCAAACGCTTTCACCGCCTGAAACACCGCCATATTGCCACCATCCAACGTGCGGCAACCCAGGGCACGGGCATCGCGCAGCAGCTGGGTTTCCAGCGGGAAGTACACGATTTCCGCGACCCACAGTTGCGCGCGTAACAGCGCTGCGTGCACCGGCGTGCCGGGCATTTTGGCCATGCCCATCGGCGTGGTGTTCACCAGGCCATCGGCCTCGGCCATGGCGTTGTCCAATTGGCTGCCGACCTCGGCGCGACCCGTGCCGAAGCGCAAGGTCAAGTTATCCACAAGCTCGCGCGAGCGGGCGGCGTCCACGTCGAAAATGCTCAACTGCTGCACACCCTCGGCCAGCAACGCATGGGCAACCGCCGCCCCGGCACCGCCGGCGCCCATCTGCACCACGCGCTGACGCGGCACATCATTGAGGTTGCGTCGAAAGCCTTCGGCAAAGCCCAGGCAGTCGGTGTTGTGGCCGATGCGTTTGCCGTCCTTGAACACCACGGTGTTTACCGCGCCGATGCCGCGCGCTTCGTCCGATAAGTCATCCAGCAACGGCAGGATCGCCTGTTTGCACGGGTAGGTAATGTTCAAACCGGTGAACTGCATCGACTCTGCGGCGCGCAGCAGGTCGGGCAGGGCGCTGACGGTCAGTTGTAACGGTTCCAGGTCGATCAGGCGATACAGGTAGCGCAAGCCCTGGGCGTCACCTTCCTGCTCATGCAGGGCCGGGGTGCGGGAGGCCTGGATACCGGCGCCGATCAGGCCGGCGAGCACGCGTGGTTTCATCAGGCGCATCCTTTGAGCGTGTGACTGAAATGTTCCAGGGCCAGGTGATAGCCATGGCTGCCAAACCCCGCCAGCACCGCCTTGGCGACCGGGGACACGAACGAGTGATGACGAAAGGCTTCGCGCGCATGCACGTTGGATAGATGCACTTCGATCACCGGCACTTCACTGGCCACCAGCGCATCACGGATGGCGACCGAGGTGTGGGTCCAGGCGGCGGGGTTGATCACGATTCCGGCGCAACGGGCGCGGGCACCGTGTATCCAGTCGAGCAGTTCGCCTTCGTGGTTGGTCTGGCGAAACTCGACTTTCAGCCCGAGCTGCTGCGCACTGCGTCCGCACAGGGCGGCGACATCGGCCAGGGTTTCATGGCCATAAGTGGCGGGCTCGCGAGTGCCGAGCAGGTTGAGATTGGGGCCGTTGAGCACTAGCACGATGGGTGGCATTGAGGGATCTCCACAGTTCTTATTGGTTGTGGGGATAAAATGTACTGGTTGGTTAGTTTGGTCAATGGATGGCGCGGGGTGTGTTCGATTATCGAACGATTAATCGTGGCTTCAGACGTTGGAATGTGCGGTAACAACGCCGCATTCGACGAATGGTGCGCTGTTACTAATCTGTGAAAAAGCTTCGGAGTGGTGGAGCCGGTTGTCGGGTTGCGGACTGAGAAGCGTAACCTGGCGGAAAATAACCTAACGGATGGGTTACGATGAGAGTAGGCGCTTACAAAGGATATGTGATTTCGGTATTTATCAGGGATGAGCATTGCCCGCCGCATGTGCATGTCAGGGGCAAGGACTGGGATGCGCGCTTTCGCTTCAGCTTTCTGAACGGGGGCGTGGATCTGTGGGACGTGGATCCCGAACGCAGACGACCTTCCAAAGCGCTTTTGAATGAAATAGGCGAGGCAATAACGCAGCGGCACTATCTGGCTCGGGCGCGCAGGATTTGGTGGGAAAAACTGCAAACGGTTTGCCTGGAGAACCATTCCTGGGATTTGGACGCGAGTGAACTGGTTCCGGGGTTGGTCATTCGACGCGGTGTCCATGTCATCGCAAGCGCCTGGCACGATGTTGTAAAGCAACGAACAATTTTGAATCTGGTAAGAGCGCCCAATTGTGTGGGGATTGATTTATGAAAATCGTGAAGGCCAAAGTCACACCTTATGTACCTCTCACTGATGCAGATATCGACAAGGCAATAGCACGAGGGCGCAAGCTCAAGCGTCTGTACGCCAATGCGATCGACGTGCGCTATGAAGACGGCTGTATCTCCATCGGCTTCAGCGACGGCAGCCGTGTCGTATTGCCTGTAGCCGGTCTTGCGGAGTTCGAAGGGTTTTCCCAGGAGGATTTCCAGCAGTTGGAAGTCGGCTTTGGCGGCAAGGCACTGTGCTGCGAGCCTCAGGACCTTGATGTGTCGATCACCGGCTTGATCGCCACAAGCCAGCCTCTGATGGATCTGGCGACGAGCCTGGTGGCGTCACGCAACGGTCGCAAGAGCAGCGCGGCCAAATCCGCCGCCGCTCGCGCCAATGGCAAGAAGGGTGGCCGGCCCCCCAAAAAAGCGCCGGACACCGGAGACTCCACTGACGCATGACGCTGTAGACGTCTGGATCAACGACGACTCAGCAACACCCCGGACTCCATGTGATGCGTCCACGGAAACTGGTCAAACAGGGCGCACCGGGTAATGCGGTGCGTGTCATGCAGTTGCGCAATGTTCGCCGCCAGCGTCTCGGGGTTGCAGGAGATGTAGAGGATGTTGTCGAAGCGTCGGGTCAGTTCGCAGGTGTCCGGGTCCATGCCGGCGCGTGGCGGGTCGACGAATACGCTGCCGAATTCGTAGCTTTTCAAGTCGACGCCGTGCAGGCGACGGAACGGGCGAACTTCGTTCAGCGCCTGGGTGAGTTCCTCGGCAGAGAGACGCACCAGCGTGACGTTATTCACCGCGTTTTCATCGAGGTTGCTCAGCGCCGCATTCACCGAGGTCTTGCTGATCTCGGTCGCCAGTACCTTGCGCACGCGCGTGGCCAACGGCAGGGTGAAGTTGCCGTTGCCGCAGTACAGCTCCAGCAAGTCATCCGGGCGCTCGCCCAATGCCTCGAACGCCCAGTTGAGCATCTTCTGGTTCACCGTGCCGTTGGGCTGGGTGAAGGCGCCTTCGGGTTGGCGGTAGCTGAAGGTGCGCCCGCCGACGTCGAGTTTCTCCACCACGTAGTCGTGGCCGATAACATCTCGCTTGCCCTTGGAGCGGCCGATGATGCTCACGCCCAGATCAGCCGCAAGCGTGTTCGCTGCCGTGTGCCAGTGTTCGTCCAGCGGGCGGTGATAGCACAGGGTGATCATCGCATCGCCGGCCAGGGTGGTGAGGAACTCCACCTGGAACAGCTTGTGACTCAGGGCGGCGCTGGCTTGCCAGGCGGCCTTGAGCTGCGGCATCAACTGGTTGATGCGCTGGCTGGCAATCGGGAAGTCTTCGATCAGGATCGGCGTGCGCTTGTCGTCCTGGGAGAACATCGCGTAATGACGCTCGCCGTCTTCGCGCCACAGGCGGAACTCGGCGCGCAGGCGAAAGTGCTGTAACGGCGAGTCGAAGACCTGCGGCTCGGGCGCGTCGAACGGTGCCAACAGGTCACGCAGGCGCGTGACCTTGTCCTGCAGTTGCGCAGTGTAGCGTGCGGCGTCAAAAGTCATGCGTTGAACCAGCCCAGCTTGATCACAAACAGAATCGACAGAATCACCAGCGCCGGGTTCAGCTCACGGTAGCGGCCCGAAAGCAGCTTGATGGCGGTCCAGGCGATGAAACCGAAGGCGATGCCGTTGGCGATGGAGTAAGTGAAGGGCATCGCCAGGGCGGTGATCACCACCGGCGCTGCCACGGTAATGTCGTCCCAGTCGATTTCAGCCAGGCCCTGGGTCATCAGCACCGCCACGAACAGCAGCGCCGGCGCGGTGGCGAAGGCGGGAACGCTGGCGGCCAGCGGCGAGAAGAACAGCGCCAGCAGGAACAGAATGGCGACCACGATGGCGGTCAGGCCGGTACGGCCACCGGCGCTCACGCCCGCAGCGGATTCGATGTAGCTGGTGGTGGTCGAGGTGCCCAGCAGGGAGCCGGCCATGGCCGCGGTGCTGTCGGCGATCAGCGCACGGCCCATTTTTGGCATGTGGCCGTCCTTGCCCATCAGACCGGCGCGCTTGGCGACGCCGATCAGGGTGCCGGAGTTGTCGAACAGGTCAACGAACAGGAAGGCGAAGATCACACTGACCAGGCCGATATCCAGCGCGCCCTTGATGTCCAGTTGCAGGAAGGTCGGGGCCAGGGACGGCGGCATCGAGGTCACGCCGCCGAACGGGGTAATGCCGAGCAGGATCGACACGATGGTCACCGCCAGAATGCCGATCAGCACCGCACCGCGCACGGCCAGGGCTTCCAGCGCCACGATCAGCACGAAGCCCAGGGTAGCGAGGATGGGGGCGGGTTGCTTGAGGTCACCCATGCCAATCAGGGTGGCCGGGTTGGCGACTACGATCCCGGCGTTATGCAGGGCAATCAGCGCGAGGAACAGGCCGATACCGGCGGCAATCGCCGAGCGCAGCGGCAGGGGGATGCTGTTGATGATCCACTCACGGATGCGGAAGATCGACAGCAGGAAGAACAGCACCGCCGAGATGAAGACCGCGCCCAGCGCCACTTGCCAGGTGTGACCCATGTGCAGCACCACGGTGTAGGTGAAGAAGGCGTTCAGGCCCATGCCCGGTGCGAGCGCAATCGGGTAGTTGGCGATCAGGCCCATCACGGTCGAACCGATGGCGGCGGCCAGGCAGGTCGCGACGAATACCGCGCCCTTGTCCATGCCGGTCTCGCCCAGAATGCTCGGGTTCACGAACAGGATGTAGGCCATCGCCAGGAACGTGGTGATCCCCGCAAGAATCTCGGTGCGCACGTTGGTGTTGTGGGCTTTGAGTTGAAACAGCTTTTCCAGCATGCCGGCTCCCTGTGACGCTATCTTGCGTCGTTATTTGTTGACCTCTAAGTCAAAGCACAAACTGCGCCAAGCGCCTGTGGTTTCAGAGAGGATCGGAAAAAGCGGCGCATCATACCAGCAGCCGAGGCTGTGTGGCGCGTGGCCTTGAGGCATACTGCGGCGACGTTTGATAGCGGGTAGTCGACAGCATGAAAAAAGCCAACGCGTGGAGTCTAGCGCTGTTCCCCTTTATTGGCCTGTGGCTCGGTGCAGCACCGGCGTGGGGCGCCGCTGCACCGGCTTTGAGCGAGGTGCGGGTGTTCAAGGTCGAGTCGGCGCGCTGCACCGAAAGCATCCCGGACCGCGTGACCACCACCCAGATGTGCACGCACCGTGGGCCCACCAAGGTCTCGGTGATGGAAGTGGGCCTGGGCAACAACCCGGTCGGGCGCTTCAACGGCGCGGTGCTCAATGCTCAGCGCACGGCGGTGTGCCAGGTCGGCAATATCAGCCAGGCGTGCAATGGCGCAGGCCAACTGATCGGTTACATCTATGTGTTCGACCTGAACGTCGCAGGCCCCGGCGGCTTTGAATACAGCAACTCCTCGATCAATCCGCCGCGCAACACCCTCAAGACCCAACTCAATATCCTCTGATCAATCCGCTTGAACGCTCATACCCCCGGGAAGTCGTACCCCTGAGACGGCGATTTCCCTAACGCCGCGGATGTACACCAACCCGTGAGGTGTTTATGAGCGCGACCCCCAATGGCGCGGCGGCCCAACCGTTCGTCGCCCACCCAATACGCTTGACCCTCAACGGTCAGGAACGCCAACTGAGCGTGTTGCCCTGGACCACCCTGCTGGACCTGCTGCGCGAACAACTGGACCTGGTCGGCAGTAAGAAAGGCTGTGACCACGGCCAGTGCGGCGCCTGCACCGTGTTGCGCGACGGCAAGCGCGTCAATGCCTGCCTCACCCTGGCGATCATGTGCGACGGTGCCGAGCTGACCACCATCGAAGGCCTGGCCGACGGCGACCGCTTGCACCCGATGCAGCAAGCCTTCATTAAGCACGACGCCTTCCAGTGCGGTTACTGCACTCCCGGCCAAATATGCTCCGCCGTGGGCCTGGTCAACGAAGGCCGTGCCCACGACAGCGCACAGATCCAGGAATTGATGAGCGGCAACCTCTGCCGTTGCGGCGCCTACAGCAATATCCGCGATGCCATTGAAGACGCGCTGCCCGCGTGCCGTCAGCGGGGAGGTGAGCAATGAATCCCTTCCACTACAGCAAGCCTGCCGACGTGCAGGAAGCGGTGCACCTGAGCAGCACGGCCTCGCGCTTCATCGCCGGGGGCACCAACCTGCTGGACCTGATGAAAGAGAACATCAGCCGCCCCGAGCACCTGATCGACATCACCGGCCTGCCGCTGCGCGAGGTGGAAGCAACCGCCGACGGCGGCGTGCGCATCGGCGCCCTGGTCAGTAACGCTGACCTGGCCTGGCACCCGCTGATCGAACAGCGTTACCCGCTGCTGTCCCAGGCCATTCTCGCCGGCGCCTCGCCGCAGCTGCGCAACATGGCCAGCACCGGCGGCAACCTGTTGCAGCGCACCCGTTGCTACTACTTCTACGACGCCGCCGTGCCATGCAACAAGCGCGAGCCCGGCAGTGGTTGCCCGGCGCGCACCGGTTTGAACCGCATCCATGCGATCCTCGGCGCCAGCGACCAGTGCGTTGCCACCCATCCTTCCGACATGTGCGTGGCTCTGGCGGCGCTGGAAGCGCGTGTGCATGTGCAAGGGCGCGCTGGCGCACGGGTCATCGAGTTTGCCGATTTCCATCGCTTGCCCGGTGATGCGCCGCAACGCGACAACCAGTTGGCCGACGACGAGTTGATCACCGCTGTCGAACTGCCGGCCGATCACCTCGCCCGTCACAGCCACTACCTGAAAATCCGCGACCGCGCGTCCTATGCCTTCGCCCTGGTGTCCGTCGCCGCAGCCCTTGAACTGGACGGCGACCGCATCGTTGACGCGCGTCTGGCCCTCGGCGGTGTAGCGCATAAACCCTGGCGCGACCGCGCGGTGGAAAGCGCCTTGATTGGCCAGTCGGTCAGCCGCGAAACCTTCAGCAACGCCGCCGACGCGCTGCTGCAGGATGCCGAGCCGCTTGAGCACAACGGCTTCAAGATCAAGCTGGCACGCCGCGCAATTATCCGCGCCCTGAGCGACGCCGCCGTCGCAGGAGAACAGCCATGAGTGCTATCGGCAAACCCCTGGACCGCGTCGACGGTCTGCTCAAGGTCACCGGGCAAGCGCGCTACGCCGGTGAATTTCCCGAGGACGGCCTGCTGCACGGCAGCGTGGTCTCCAGCAACATTGCCAAGGGCCGCGTGCTGCGTATCGACGCCTCCCGAGCGCTGGCGCTGCCGGGCGTGGTGGCCGTGATCGACCACCTCAACCGGCCGAAAATTGCCAGCTACGATGACGCCTTCGCCGACGATGATGCGGCGGACGGCTCGCCCTTCCGCCCGTTGTACAACGACCGCGTGCTGTATAGCGGCCAGCCGCTGGCGCTGGTCATCGCCGATAACCTGGAGCTGGCGCGCCACGCCGGTTCCCTGGTGCACATCGAGTACGAAACCGAAGCCTTCGACACCGATCTGGTTGCGCAGCAGGAGAGCGCTCACCCTTCGTCGCAGACCCCGCCCAAACCGCGCGGTAACTTCCAGGCCGAATGGTCCGGCGCGGCCATCAGCCTCGACCTGCATTACAGCACCCCGATCGAACATCACAACCCCATGGAACCCCACGCCAGCACCGTGCTGTATCAGCCGGACGGCACCTTGCACATCCACGACAAGACCCAGGGCCCGCAAAACTGCCAGTCCTATGTGCAGGAGGTGTTCGGCCTGGATAAAAGCCAGGTGCGCATTTTTGCCGCGTTCGTCGGTGGCGCCTTTGGCTCCGGCCTGCGTCCGCAGTACCAGTTGCCGTTGGCGGTGATGGCGTCGCTGTCGCTCAAGCGTTCGGTGCGCGTGACCCTCACCCGCCAGCAGATGTTCACCTTCGGCTACCGCCCGCGCACCCTGCAGCGCCTGCAGATGGGCGCCGCCGCCAATGGTCGCTTGCTGGCCCTGGGGCACACCGCGATTGGCCAGACCTCGCGCTTCGAGGATTTCAGCGAACACGTGGTGGAGTGGAGCGGCATGCTCTACCACTGCGACAACATTCAGCTGACCTACAAACTGGTGCCACTGGACGTCTACACCCCGCTGGACATGCGCGCACCCGGCGCTGCGCTGGGTGTGATCGGCCTCGAATGTGCGATGGATGAACTGGCTTGCGCCCTGGCCATCGACCCGGTGCAACTGCGCCTGATCAACTACGCCGAGTGCAACCAGAACGAAGACAAACCCTGGTCCAGCAAAGCCTTGCGCGAGTGCTACAGCGAAGGCGCCGAGCGTTTTGGCTGGAGCCAGCGCAACCCGGAGCCGCGCAGCATGCGCGACGGTCGTCAGTTGATCGGCTGGGGCATGGCCGGCGGCGTGTGGGAAGCCATGCAGATGAAGGCCAGCGCCAAGGCGCGTCTGGACGCGAACGGCAAACTGACCGTGAGCAGCGCCACCACCGACATCGGTACCGGCACCTACACCGTGATGACGCAGATCGCGGCCCAGGCCAGCGGCGTGGCAATGGCCGATATCAGCTTTCTGCTGGGGGACTCATCCCTGCCCACCGCGCCGTTGCAAGGCGGCTCGTTTACCGTGTCTTCGGTCGGTACGGCGGTGCAGCAGGCGTGCGAAGCGCTTAATGCCAAGTTGCTGAAAATCGCCCAACAGACCTATCCGGCTTTCAAGGACGTGGACACCGCGCGCTTTGAAGACGGTCAACTGCACGCCGGCGAACAACGCGTGTCCCTGGCGCAGTTGGTCAAGGACAGCGGCGAACAGGCGCTGGAAGTACAGGTCGACAGCGAGCCCGACAAACAGCGCGAAGGCTACGCCACGGCCACTCACTCGGCGGTGTTCGTCGAAGTGCGCGTGGACGAGGACCTGGGCACCATCAAGGTCAGCCGCGTGGTCAGTGCGATTGCTGCCGGGCGCGTGGTCAACCCGAAAATGGCACGCAGCCAGATCCTCGGCGGTGTGGTGTGGGGCATCGGCATGGCGCTGCATGAAGAGACCCAGGTCGACCATCAACTGGGGCGCTACATGAACCACAGCCTGGCCGAGTATCACATTCCGGTTAACGCCGATATCGGCGAGATCGATGTGGTGTTTGTCGAGGAACATGACGAGATCGTAAACGCGCTGGGCTCCAAGGGCGTGGGCGAGATCGGCATTGTCGGCGTGGCGGCGGCGGTGGCGAACGCGGTGTACCACGCCACCGGCAAGCGGGTGCGGGAATTTCCGATCACGTTGGACAAGGTGCTCTAGCGATCACCGTAAACCCATGTGGGAGCGGGCTTGTTGTGGCGAGCGGGCTTGTCCCGCGTTGGGCTGCGCAGCAGCCCCAAAACCAGGCTCTGCGCAGTGTCAGGTACGCCGCGTTTTCGTTGATTGGGGGGCGCTTCGCACCCCAACGCAGGGCAAGCCTGCTCGCCACAGCCAGCTCCCTCCTTTGCCTTTATTGCAAGTGGGTCAGGCGGTGGGTTTTTCTTCCACCGGCACATGCATCCGGTCCCGATTCGCCAGGGTCGGGAACAGTTTGATCCACACCCCGGTCACCACCAGCGTGCCGATCCCGCCCATCACCACGGCGGGCACGGTGCCGAACCAATGGGCGGTAATGCCCGATTCAAACTCACCCAACTGATTCGACGCGCCGATAAACAGGCCGTTGACCGCGCTGACGCGTCCGCGCATTTCATCCGGGGTTTCCAGTTGCACGAACGACGCGCGAATGACCATGCTGATCATGTCCGCCGCGCCCAGCACCACCAGCACCGCGAGGGAAAACCAGAACGAGGTGGAGAGGCCGAAGGCAATGGTTGCCACGCCAAACACACCCACGGCGGTGAACATCACGCGGCCCACTTTGCGGTCGACCGAGAACCGCGCCAGCCACAACGACATCAACAGTGCGCCCACTGCCGGTGCCGAGCGCAACAGGCCCAGGCCCCACGGGCCGGTCAGCAGAATGTCCTTGGCGAACACCGGCAGCAGCGCGGTGGCGCCGCCCAGCAGCACGGCAAACAGGTCGAGGGAGATCGCGCCGAGAATGTCCGGGCGACTGCGGATAAAGCGGATGCCGGCCAGCAACGAGTCCAGCGTGGCCTTGCCTTTGTTCAGCGGCGTCTGGCGGGCAGGCAGGTTGAGCATCAGCACGCAGGCAATGAGGTACAGCACCACGGTGGGGCCGTACACCCAGACGCTGCCGAATGCGTAAAGCAGGCCGCCGAGTGCCGGGGCGACGATGGTGGCCAGTTGCTGGGCCGACTGCGACGAGGCCACCGCCCTTGGGAACAACGCGCTGGGCACGATGCTCGGCAACAGCGCCTGGGTGGTCGGCTGTTCAAAGGAGCGGGCAGCGCCAAGCAGGAAGGCGAGGATGAAGATCATCTCGCGGGTCACGTGGCCGGTCAGGCCGCCGATGGCCAGGGACAGCGCGATCAGGGCCTGCACGGTCTGGCAGATGGCCGCGACCCTGCGCCGCTCATAACGATCGGCCACATGTCCGGTGTGCAGCATGAACAGCACTCGGGGCACGAACTCCACCAGACCGACCAGGCCCAGGTCGAGCACGTTGCCGGTGAGTTGGTAGAGGTTCCAGCCGATGGCCACGGTGAGCATCTGAAAGCCGCTGGCGGTAAAGATCCGCGCCAGCCAGAACGCGATAAAGGGACGGTGATGACGTAACAGCAACGCGGGTTCAGTGGGCATCGAAGGTACTGGCCGGAGCTTGAGGGAACGGCGAGGTTATCATCAAGCTGTAACAAATAGTTGCAAGAACAGCCGTGAGGCAGCCTGTCACGCGTCAATCCACCACACGGCCACTGACACAAAATGGGACTACTCTTTCAGCAATGCTTGATCCAGATCAAAACCTGTGTGGGGTTTGGTCTGGCGGCCGCAAGGCCGGAATCCCTGCGTGGATGGTCATAAAAAGAAACGAATTTGAATTCGCCACACTCCATATCCGTGGGGGCAGTGGATGCGGCCTTCAGCCAGCATTCGGTATTACCTGAAAGAGGAAAACTTATGTTCGGTTTGGAGGCGCTCGATCTCGCCCGAATCCAGTTCGCGTTCACTATCTCGTTCCACATCCTGTTCCCGGCCATCACCATCGGCCTGGCCAGTTACCTCGCGGTGCTGGAAGGCTTGTGGCTCAAGACCCGCAACGACACCTACCGTGACCTCTACCATTTCTGGTCGAAGATCTTTGCCGTCAACTTCGGCATGGGCGTGGTCTCGGGCCTGGTCATGGCCTATCAGTTCGGCACCAACTGGAGCCGCTTCTCGGACTTCGCCGGTGCCGTCACCGGGCCGTTGCTGACCTATGAAGTGCTCACGGCGTTCTTCCTCGAGGCCGGCTTTCTCGGCGTGATGCTGTTCGGCTGGAACAAGGTGGGACGCAACCTGCACTTCTTTTCCACGGTGATGGTGGCCGTGGGGACGCTGATTTCCACGTTCTGGATTCTGTCGTCCAACAGCTGGATGCAGACGCCCCAGGGCTTTGAAATCATCGATGGCCGCGTGATCCCGACTGACTGGTTCGCCGTGGTCTTCAACCCCTCGTTTCCCTATCGCCTGGCTCACATGGCCACGGCGGCGTTCGTCGCCACGGCGTTCTTCGTCGGTTCCTCGGCGGCCTGGCACCTGCTGCGCGGCAAGGACAACCCGGCGATCCGCAAGATGCTCTCGATGGCGATGTGGATGGCGCTGATCGTCGCGCCCATCCAGGCGGTGATCGGTGACTTCCACGGCCTCAATACCCTGGAGCACCAGCCGGCGAAAATCGCGGCCATCGAAGGTCACTGGGAAAACAAAGGCAATGAGCCGACCCCGTTGATCCTGTTCGGCTGGCCGGACATGAAGGCTGAAAAAACCAAATACGCGGTGGAAATTCCGTACCTGGGCAGCCTGATCCTGACCCACTCCCTGGACAAGCAGGTGCCGGCGCTCAAGGAGTTCCCGCCTGAAGACCGGCCCAACTCGACCGTGGTGTTCTGGTCGTTCCGGGTCATGGTCGGCCTGGGCTTCCTGATGATCTTCACCGGTCTGTTCAGCCTCTGGCTGCGCCGTGGCGACCGGATGTACACGTCCAAACCGTTTCTCTACCTGGCACTGTGGATGGGCCCGTCCGGCCTGATCGCGATTCTCGCCGGCTGGTTCACCACCGAAATCGGCCGTCAGCCGTGGGTGGTCTACGGGCTGATGCGCACGGCGGATGCGTCCTCCGGGCACAGTCTGGCGCAGATGACCATTACGCTGGTGCTGTTCGTGGTGGTGTACTTCGCGCTGTTCGGCGCGGGCCTGGGCTACATGATGCGCCTGGTGCGCAAAGGCCCGGTCACCCACGAAAGTACCGAACCGACCCCCGGCGGCCCTGGCCAGAAACGCACGCCGGCGCGTCCGCTGTCGGCGGCCGATGACGGCACCGATGACGACCACCTCCAGCACAAGGGGCATTGAGATGGGTATTGACCTTCCGCTGATCTGGGCCGTGATCATCATCTTCGGCATCATGATGTACGTGGTGATGGACGGCTTTGACCTGGGTATCGGCATCCTCTTTCCGTTTATTCCGGGCAAGGTCGACCGTGACGTGATGATGAACACCGTCGCGCCGGTGTGGGACGGCAACGAAACCTGGCTGGTGCTCGGCGGCGCGGCGCTGTTCGGCGCGTTCCCGCTGGCCTATTCGGTGGTGCTGTCGGCGCTGTACCTGCCGTTGATCCTGATGTTGATCGGGCTGATCTTTCGCGGCGTGGCCTTCGAGTTCCGCTTCAAGGCCAAGGACCACAAGCGCCACCTGTGGGACAAGGCGTTCATCGGCGGTTCGATCGCTGCGACGTTCTTCCAGGGCGTGGCGCTGGGGGCGTTCATCGATGGCTTCCCGGTGGTCGACCGCCAGTTCGCCGGCGGCTCACTGGACTGGCTCACCCCGTTCACGCTGTTTTGCGGCGTGGCACTGATCTTTGCCTATGCGTTGCTCGGCTGCACCTGGCTGATCATGAAGACCGAGGGCAAGTTGCAGGCGCAGATGCACAGGCTGGCGCGGCCGCTGGCCTTTGTGGTGCTGGCGGTGATGGCGATCGTCAGCCTGTGGACGCCGCTGGCCCACGGCGATATCGCATCGCGCTGGTTCAGCCTGCCCAACCTGTTCTGGTTCCTGCCGGTGCCGATCCTGGTGCTGGTGACGATGTACGGGCTGATTCGCGCCGTGGCGCGCCATGCGCATTACACGCCGTTCCTGCTGACGCTGGTGCTCATCTTCCTCGGCTACAGCGGCCTTGGCATCAGCCTGTGGCCGAACATCATCCCGCCGTCGGTATCGATCTGGGACGCCGCCGCGCCACCGCAGAGCCAGGGCTTCATGCTGGTGGGCACGTTGTTCATCATCCCGTTCATCCTGGGTTACACCTTCTGGAGCTATTACGTGTTCCGCGGCAAGGTCACCCACGAAGACGGCTATCACTAGGAGGGTCGCACGATGTCCGGCAAACCTTCGTTGCACGAAATCGAACAGGCCGAAAAGCAGCCGCTGTGGCGGCGTCTCGGCTGGCTGGCAATGATCTGGACCGGCAGCGTGCTGGCCCTGTTCGTGGTGGCCAGCCTGATGCGCATGTTCATGAACGCGGCGGGCCTGACCACCCACTGACATCCCTGTCCGGGCTTCGCGGCCCGGTTTTCAGGCCTTGCGCTTCATCTGGAAGGGCAGGGCCTTTTTTTTACTTGCGCGCTTTGAGGATGACGAACTTGGGGGTGGCGGCGACTTGCTCGACGCCACGGAACAGGCGCGCCAATTTGCTGTGATAGCCCAGGTGGCGGTTGCCGACGATATACAGCGCGCCGCCGACCACCAGTGCCTCCCGGGCCTGCTGAAACATGCGCCAGGCGAGGAAGTCGCCGACCACCTGCTGCTGGTGGAAGGGCGGGTTGCACAGCACCACGTCCAGCGATTGCGCTTCCTGACCGGCCAGGCCGTCGCCCGCACGCAGGATGACGTTGCGCGCACCCAGCGCCGCGCGCCAGTTTTCGCCGGCCGATTGAACGGCCATATAGGACTCGTCCACCAGGGTGTATTGCGCCTCGGGGTTGCGCAGCGCGCTGGCAATCGCCAAGACGCCGTTGCCGCAACCGAGATCGGCCACGCGGGCGCTGCCCAGGTTGGTCGGCAGGTGCGGGAGGAAGGCGCGGGTGCCAATGTCGAGGCCTTCGCGGCAGAACACGTTGGCGTGGTTGAGCAGCGTGATGGCGGGCGTGTCCAGCGTGTAGCGGGTGGGGTAGGGCGACACGGCGGCCGGGCGATCTTCCACGGTGGCGATCAGCAAACGGGCCTTTTTCACCGCCAGTGAGGCATGCATCGGCCCGATGTAGCGTTCGAGCAGTTCGCCGGCTGCCCGTGGCAAGTGTTTGACCATCGCCCCGGCAATCACCTCGGCACCCGGCGCCAGTTGGCCTTGCAGGCGGATCAGCTGTTCTTCAAGCAATGCCAGGGTTTTGGGGACGCGTACCAGCACCCGGTCGAAGGGCCCTGTCGGCACCTCGTTGGCCGGCACAAACGGCACGGCATCGAATGCCCTGGCGTTGCGCAGAAGATTTTTTTCAAGGCCCTGTGCGGCCAGGAACGAGTCACCGCTGGACGTCACCTGTACCCGGCCTTCCAGGCTCGCCGCCAACGCGCCGAAACTGTCGTTGAGCACCAGCACTCGGGTTGCCATCGTCGGTTGCTGCGCGGCCAGGTGGCTGAGCAGGTACTCGTCGGCTGCATCGAATGCCTGCAGCGGGTCATTGTGTTGCTCTGGCTGGCGAATCAGATCGAGCTGGGCGAAGGGGCTGTCGAGCAAGGGCATGGCGGGGGAAACTCTGGGTCAACGATGAGCGTCGTGGCGGAAAGACCTGCCGCAACCATCTGAGCGAACTGCGAGGCGAGCCCTCGGGGCTGCATCAACACTCAGATTTGGCCACAAATGTTACTTTTTTTTCGATGGGATTACATGGGGCGTTTACGCACCGGTCAAAACAGGCCGGCCTTGGACGCGCAGAGCACGGCGGCGATCTTGCTGTTGACGCCCAGCTTCTTGAGGCAACTGCTGATATGAAAGCCCACCGTGCGCTCGGCCAGACACAGGATGGTGGCGATCTCAGACGCTGTCTTGCCCATGGCCGACCAGCGCAGGATTTCCGTTTCCCGTGGTGTCAGCTTGCAAGGAGGGCTGATGCCGGGCGTATCGGCAAATTTCTGCGCGACCACCGCGTGCATCGCATGGCACATCCAGAGCACCTGGCCGGCTTTTTCGTAAAGCTCCTCGGGGCTGACCTCGCGCTTGCCTCGACCCAGGGTCAGCATGCTGAACACGCCCTGGAAATCATGCACCGCCTGCGTCCATCCCTGATGTACGCCAAACGACTTGGCCAGCGCCCATAAATCGGGGGTGGCAGCGAAGGTTTTTTCCTCCCAGACAATAGGCAGCACGCTGCGTTTGCAATGAGCGACTATGGGATCAACTTCAAAGAAGTGAGCTTGTTTATAGGTGCTGGTCCATTCATTTGGGTAATTGTTGAAATTGATGGGTTTCGTTTGGTTGTTGGGTTGTTGTGAGCTCATTGTAAACGAACAGTATTCAAATCCGAGTTCGTAGGTCTGATTAATAACCATCTCATAAACAGTGGTGCTCTTGTTCTCGCCTTCCAGCTTGGAAAGCCTCGTGTTTCGCCAGTTAACCATCAGGAACGCTCCATGAATTTTGGTGTGACTTGGGTACGTCCCAGCTCCCAACGCGGCACGAAAACAGTGTAGGACATGACTTGCAGGATTGAACGAAAAATCTTCTTTAAATGTCAGATTGGATCTTTGGTTCTTTGTACGAAGACAAGGGCTTTGTATAACTTAATTGATTAAGCGGTTGAATTTCGGCCTGTTTACTCAGAGTTTGCAGCTAATTAAGAGGGGTGTTGGAAGCAGCGTAATAGCGAAATGTTCAGTAATCGTTATAAACATGCGATGCCAAGCAAGTGTGTCTAAAAGTTAACACATTACCCTTCGTTACAGAGTGCCGCGGTGGCAACCAGTGGCAATGCCAGTACAAACCGACGGTGTTTAGCCGCCAGGGTTTGAGGGACACTAGGGCACCTGTAGAACGGAGCCTCCCATGACGGCCAGTGCTGAGAAATTTACCCGCCAGACCTTGCTCGATGTGCAATCGCTGACCCCCAGCCTGTTTACCCTGCGCACTACCCGCGACGCCGGCTTTCGGTTCACCGCCGGCCAGTTCGTGCGGCTGGGCGTGACCAGGGCGGATGGCAGCACCGTATGGCGTGCCTATTCCATCGTGTCTTCGCCGTTCGACGAGCACCTCGATTTCTTCTCCATTGTGGTGCCGGGTGGCGAATTCACCAGTGAGCTCAGCCGCCTGAAGGTGGGCGATACCTTGATGGTGGAACGCCAGGCCACGGGCTATCTGACCCTGAACCGTTTCGTCGATGGACGCGATTTGTGGCTGCTGGGCACCGGCACTGGCGTGGCGCCGTTCCTGTCGATCCTGCAGGATTTTGAGGTGTGGGAAAAATTCGAGCGCATCGTGCTGGTGTACAGCGCCCGCGAGGCGAGGGAGTTGGCCTATCAATCGCTGATCAGGGAGCTGGGTGAGCGCGAGTACCTGGCCGAGTTCGCGCACAAGCTCACGTATGTGCCGATTGTTACCCGCGAGCAGCATCCGGGCGCCTTGAATGGGCGTATCACCACGCTGATCGAAAACGGCGAACTGGAACGCGCGGCCGGCGTTGCGCTTACCCCGGAGCACTCCCGCGTGCTGATCTGCGGCAACCCGCAGATGGTCGATGACACACGTCAGTTGCTCAAGCAGCGCGACCTGCAGTTGAGCCTGAGCCGGCGCCCCGGGCAGGTGGCGGTGGAAAACTACTGGTAAGCAAAAAGGCGCCCGCAGGCGCCTTTTGCGAAAACCGTTGGGCCTACAGCGGCTTGTCGTTCTGCGCCTTGAGCAGATCGCGGATCTCACCCAGCAGCACTTCCTCTTTGGTCGGCACTGGTGGCAGGCTGGGGGCCTTGGCTTCTTCACGCTTGAGGCGGTTGATGACCTTCACGCCCATGAAGATCGCAAACGCGACGATGAGGAAGTCGACCACGCTCTGGATGAACTTGCCGTAGGCCAGCACCACGGCCGGTGCATCGCCCTGGGCTGCCTTGAGCGTTACCGCCAGGTCGCCGAAATCGACGCCGCCGATCAACAGGCCCAGGGGTGGCATCACCACATCGCCCACAAATGAGGACACGATTTTGCCGAAGGCGGCGCCGATGATGATACCGACAGCCATGTCGACCACATTACCTTTGACCGCGAAGGCCTTGAACTCACTGATCACGCTCATAGGTTTATTCCTTGTTACACATGAGAAGGGTGGGGCTCAGTGTAAGGCAGTCATAGCGGGCTCGCCCGACACAACTGTTAACACTGCCAGGTTTTATCGACACACCAAATCGCAAATAGTTTGCAAAGTGCCACCAATCGCGCGCGAAATACGCGCTATTTGACGGGGTTGCGAGAATAATTTCTCAATCGGCCTGGTGGGCTTTTTCTATTTATCTTCTGACTCCCGGGTCACTAGCCTCTGGCAAGCACAACTGAATGTGCGCTAAAAAAACCAGAGGAAACCTCGATGAATATTTCAACGAACCGTGGGCCCATACTGGCGCGACATGCCTTGCTGCTGGCCACCGCCAGCCTGCTCTCGCTGTCCGTACAGGCCGCCAACCTCACCCGTGACAACGGTGCCGCCGTCGGCGACAACCAGAACTCCCAGACCGCCGGCCCCAATGGCCCGGTCCTGCTGCAAGACGTGCAGCTTATCCAGAAACTGCAGCGCTTTGACCGCGAACGCATCCCGGAGCGGGTGGTGCACGCGCGTGGCACTGGCGCCCACGGCACCTTTACCGTCACCGACAACCTCAGCGACCTGACCAAGGCCAAGGTCTTCGCCGCCGGCGAAGCCACTCCGGTGTTCGTGCGTTTCTCGGCCGTGGTGCACGGCAACCATTCGCCGGAAACCCTGCGTGATCCACGCGGTTTCGCCACCAAGTTCTATACCGCCGAAGGCAACTGGGACCTGGTCGGGAATAACTTCCCGACCTTCTTTATTCGCGACGCCATCAAGTTCCCGGACATGGTCCACGCGTTCAAACCCGACCCGCGTACCAACCTGGACGATGACTCCCGTCGTTTCGACTTCTTCTCCCATGTACCGGAGTCCACCCGGACATTGACCGAGCTGTACTCCGACTCGGGCACGCCGGCCAGTTACCGTGAGATGGACGGCAACGGCGTACATGCCTACAAACTGATTAACGCCAAAGGCGAAGTGCACTACGTCAAGTTCCACTGGAAGAGCCTGCAAGGCATCAAGAACCTTGATCCCGAGCAAGTCACCCAAGTGCAGGGGCGTGATTACAGCCATATGACCAATGACCTGGTCACTCATATCAACAAGGGCGACTTCCCCAAGTGGGACTTGTATGTGCAGGTGCTCAAGCCTGAAGACCTGGCCAAGTTCGATTTCGACCCGCTGGACGCCACCAAGATCTGGCCAAACGTACCCGAGCGCAAAGTTGGGCAAATGGTGCTGAACCGCAACCCGGCGAACGTCTTCCAGGAAACTGAGCAGGTGGCCATGGCCCCGGCCAACCTGGTGCCGGGCATCGAGCCTTCGGAAGACCGTCTGCTGCAAGGTCGGGTGTTCTCCTATGCCGACACCCAGATGTACCGCCTGGGCGCCAACGCCTTGCAATTGCCGATCAACGCGCCACGCGTAACCGTCAACAACGGTAATCAGGACGGCACCCTCAACAGCGGCAAAACCACCAGCGGCGTGAACTACCAGCCAAGCCGTCTAGAAAATCGCGAAGAGCCGCAAGCCGCGCGTTACAGCCAGTCGGCCCTGACCGGCAGTACCCAGCAGGCGAAGATCCAGCGCGAGCAGAACTTCAAGCAGGCCGGCGACCTGTATCGCTCCTACACCCCCAAAGAGCGCCAGGACCTGATCGACAACTTCGGTGGCTCGCTGGCCACTACCGATGACGAGAGCAAGCACATCATCCTCTCGTTCCTCTACAAGGCGGACCCGGAGTACGGCACCGGCGTGACCAAGGTCGCCAAGGGTGACCTGGCCCGCGTGAAGGCGCTGGCGGAAAAACTCAAAGACTGACCCGCAGGCTGTGGTCGGCGCCCCCAGGGCGCCGACCCTTTGGAGAACACTATGCGTATTTCCATCGGTTTACTGATTGCCATGCTGGCCTTTGGCGCCCATGCCGAATCGCCTGACCCGGTCGCGCTCAAGGCGCAGCTTCAGGACTATTACTTCGACGCCGCCCGCCGTGGCGACCTCGACATGCTCAACACCTTCATCGAGTCGGGCTACGCGCTCAACACCCAGGACGACAAGGGCTACACCGCGTTGATCCTCGCCGCCTATCACGGCGAAAGCGCCTACGTTGAGCGCCTGCTGGCGGCCGGTGCCGATGCCTGTGTGCAGGACAAACGCGGCAACACCGCGCTGATGGGGGCGATCTTCAAAGGCGAGCTGAAAATCGCCCAGCGCCTGCTGGCCACCGACTGCAACCCCGACCAGCGCAATGGCGCCGGGCAGACGGCGGCGATGTACGCCGGGCTGTTCAAGCGCGTCGAACTGCTCGACGCGCTGAAGGCCAAGGGCGCCGATCTCAATGCGCAGGACCCGGTCGGCAACAGCGCGGCACGCTTGGCCAGCGGTGAAATCCGGACCCCGGCCTCGCGCTGAGCTATCATCGCGGTTTTTCGGTTGGAGGTTCTCAAATGGCAAAGGCCAAGCGCATGTACGGCTGCACCGAGTGCGGCGCGACCTTTCCCAAGTGGGCCGGCCAGTGCACCGAGTGCGGTGCGTGGAACACCCTTACGGAAACCATGATCGAGAGCGGCGGCGCTGCGGCCCCCACCGGTCGGGCCGGCTGGACCGGGCAGCAGGCGCAGATCAAGACCCTGGCCGAAGTCAGCGTCGAAGAGATTCCGCGTTTCTCCACCGCCTCCGGTGAGCTCGACCGCGTCCTCGGCGGCGGGCTGGTGGACGGTTCGGTGGTGCTGATCGGCGGCGACCCCGGCATCGGTAAATCGACGATCCTGTTGCAAACCCTGTGCAGCATCGCCAGCCGCATGCCGGCGCTGTACGTCACCGGTGAGGAATCCCAGCAGCAAGTGGCCATGCGCGCCCGCCGTCTCGGTCTGCCCCAGGACCAACTGCGGGTGATGACCGAAACCTGCATCGAAAGCATCATCGCCACCGCCCGTATCGAAAAGCCCAAGGTGATGGTGATCGACTCGATCCAGACGATCTTCACCGAACAACTGCAATCGGCACCGGGCGGCGTGTCCCAGGTGCGCGAGAGCGCGGCGCTGCTGGTGCGCTACGCCAAGCAGAGCGGCACGGCGATCTTCCTGGTGGGCCATGTGACCAAGGAGGGCGCATTGGCCGGGCCGCGGGTGTTGGAACACATGGTCGATACCGTGCTGTATTTCGAAGGGGAGTCCGACGGCCGCCTGCGTCTGCTGCGGGCGGTGAAGAACCGCTTCGGCGCCGTCAACGAATTGGGCGTGTTCGCCATGACAGACCGCGGGCTCAAGGAAGTCTCCAATCCCTCGGCGATTTTTCTTACGCGCGCCCAGGAGGAAGTCCCGGGCAGCGTGGTCATGGCAACCTGGGAAGGCACCCGGCCGATGCTGGTGGAAGTGCAGGCGCTGGTGGACGACAGTCACCTGGCCAACCCGCGCCGTGTGACCCTCGGCCTGGACCAGAACCGTCTGGCAATGCTGCTCGCGGTGCTGCACCGTCACGGCGGTATCCCCACCCACGACCAGGACGTGTTCCTCAACGTGGTGGGCGGGGTCAAGGTGCTGGAGACCGCTTCCGACCTGGCCTTGATGGCGGCGGTGATGTCCAGCCTGCGCAACCGGCCGTTGCCCCATGACTTGCTGGTGTTTGGCGAGGTTGGCCTGTCGGGCGAAGTGCGGCCGGTGCCCAGTGGGCAGGAGCGCTTGAAGGAGGCGGCCAAGCATGGCTTCAAGCGGGCGATCGTGCCCAAGGGCAACGCACCGAAGGAATCGCCGCCGGGCATACAGATTATCGGGGTGACACGCCTGGAGCAGGCGCTGGATGCCTTGTTCGAGTAATCAGCCACACAGTAAAACAATCTGGGGTGGCTGCCGATTTTTCGGCAGCGCCTGCATTTTTTTGCCATCGCAAGGCTCTAGACCAACGTGGGGGGTGGCCTTTAGGGCAAGGAGCGCTAAACTCCGAATGGCTGTCTTTCTGTCCACCCTGGCTGGAATATAAAAATGAAAAATAATAATAGCCTGCTACGCCACCTGCCCTGGCTGGTGCTGGCAGTTGTAGGAGCATGCGCCCTGGGCGTAGTGGCCTTGCGCCGCGGCGAGGCGATCAACGCCTTGTGGATTGTGGTCGCGGCCGTGGCCATCTATCTGGTCGCGTACCGTTATTACAGTCTGTTCATCGCTAACAACGTGATGCAACTCGATCCACGTCGGGCCACGCCCGCAGTGGTCAACAACGACGGTCTGGACTATGTGCCGACCAACAAACACATCCTCTTCGGGCACCACTTTGCGGCGATTGCCGGTGCAGGCCCGTTGGTCGGCCCGGTGCTGGCGGCGCAGATGGGCTATCTGCCCGGCACACTGTGGCTGATTGCCGGCGTGGTACTGGCCGGTGCGGTGCAGGACTTCATGGTCCTGTTCCTGTCCACCCGCCGTAACGGCCGCTCCCTGGGCGACATGGTGCGCGAAGAGATGGGCCGCATTCCCGGCACCATCGCGCTGTTCGGTTGCTTCCTGATCATGATCATCATCCTCGCGGTGCTGGCGCTGATCGTGGTCAAGGCCCTGGCCGAGAGCCCATGGGGCATCTTCACGGTGATGGCGACCATCCCGATTGCGATGTTCATGGGCATCTACATGCGCTACATCCGCCCCGGCCGTATCGGCGAGATCTCGATCATCGGCGTGCTGTTGCTGCTCGGTTCGATCTGGCTGGGCGGGCAGATTGCCGCTGACCCGGTCTGGGCCAAGGCCTTTACCTTTACCGGTATCCAGATCACCTGGATGCTGATCGGCTACGGGTTTGTGGCAGCGGTGCTGCCGGTGTGGCTGATCCTCGCGCCACGTGACTACCTGTCCACGTTCCTCAAGATCGGCACCATCATTGCCCTGGCCATCGGCATCCTGGTGACCATGCCCGACCTGAAAATGCCGGCACTCACCCAGTTCATCGACGGCACCGGCCCGGTGTGGAAGGGCGGTCTGTTCCCGTTCCTGTTCATCACCATCGCCTGTGGCGCGGTTTCGGGGTTCCACGCGCTGATTTCCTCGGGCACCACGCCCAAGCTGCTCGCCAGCGAAAGCCACGCCCGTTACATCGGGTACGGCGGCATGCTGATGGAGTCGTTCGTGGCCATCATGGCGATGGTTGCCGCGTCGGTGATCGAGCCGGGCGTGTACTTCGCCATGAACAGCCCGGCCGCGATTGTCGGCACCGACGTGGTGACCGTGGCGCAGACCGTCAGCAGCTGGGGTTTTGCAATCACCCCCGAGGCGTTGTCGGCCGTGGCCCATGACATCGGTGAAACCACCATCCTGGCGCGTGCCGGCGGTGCACCGACCCTGGCCGTGGGGATCGCGCAGATCCTGCACAGTGTGCTGCCGGGTGAAAACACCATGGCGTTCTGGTACCACTTTGCGATCCTGTTCGAAGCGCTGTTCATCCTGACCGCAGTGGACGCCGGCACCCGTGCCGGGCGCTTCATGCTGCAGGACCTGCTGGGCTCCTTCGTGCCGGCGCTCAAACGCACCGAATCCTGGACCGCCAACCTGATCGCCACCGCAGGCTGCGTGGCGATGTGGGGCTACCTGCTGTACCAGGGCGTGATCGACCCGTTGGGTGGCATCAACACCTTGTGGCCGCTGTTCGGTATCTCCAACCAGATGCTGGCCGGTATCGCGCTGATGCTCGCCACCGTGGTGCTGATCAAAATGAAACGCCAACGCTACATCTGGGTGACCATGGTGCCGGCGATATGGCTGCTGATCTGCACCACCACCGCAGGCTTCATCAAGCTGTTCGACGCCAACCCTGCGATCGGTTTCCTGTCGCTGGCGAAGAAGTATAGCGATGCCCTGGCCAATGGTCAGATCCTCGCGCCGGCGAAGAGCGTCGACCAGATGCAGCACGTGATCTGGAACGCCTACACCAACGCAACGCTGACGGTGCTGTTCCTGTTCGTGGTGTTCAGCATCCTGTTCTATGCGCTCAAGGTTGGCGTAGCGGCCTGGGGCAACAAGGAACGTACGGATAAAGAAGCGCCATTCCAGGCCGTACCGGACGCATAACCGAGGATTGCAAACATGTTCAATGACATCAGTCGCCTCGGTAAATACCTCGGTCAGGCCGCACGCCTGATGGTCGGCATGCCCGACTACGACACCTACGTCGAGCATATGCAAACCAAACACCCGGACAAGCCGATGATGGACTACAAGGCGTTCTTCCGTGAACGCCAGGAGGCGCGATACGGCGGCAAGGGTGGGCCCAAGTGCTGCTAGCCCGATAACCTCGGGATGGCGGTGATCCCTTGTGGGAGGGGGCTTGCTCCCGATAGCGGTGTGTCAGTGATACACAAGTGCCTGACACACTGCTATCGGGAGCAAGCCCCCTTCCACATTTGTTTTATGTTCCTTCAGTTATAAGGAGAACTGTCTTTGTCCTCTCCCATTCCGGTAACCGTTCTCAGCGGTTTCCTCGGCGCCGGCAAGACCACCTTGCTGCGCCACCTGCTCAAGGCCGAGCACGGTCTTAAAATCGCCGTGATCGAAAACGAATTCAGCGATGCCGGCATCGATACCCAGCTGTTGGGCGCCGAACCCGTGCAAGTCATGACCCTGTCCAACGGCTGCGTGTGCTGCACCATTCACACCGACCTGACCAAAGCCCTCTACCTGCTGCTCGAACGTCTGGACAGTGGCGAGATCGCCTTCGACCGCCTGGTGATCGAGTGCACCGGCCTTGCCGACCCCGCGCCGGTGGCCCAGACCTTCTTCATCGACGAGGACTTGCGCGAGCGCTACATCCTCGACGGGATCATCACCCTGGTGGACGCGGCCCACGCCGAGCACCACCTGACCCAGACCATCGCCCAGGCGCAGATCGGCTTTGCCGACCGCCTGCTGGTGAGCAAGCGTGACCTGGTGGACGACGCCACGTTCGACGCCCTCAGCGAGCGCCTGAGCCGCATCAACCGGCGCGCGCCGATTCGCGTGGTGGACCACGGCAACATCGACCTGGCCGAATTGCTCGATGTGCGCGGTTTCAATCTCAACGCTGGCATGAGCCTGCGCCCGGTGAGCAAGGCGCCGTCCATCGATCGTATTTCCAGCCTGGTGCTGCGCACCGATCAGCCGCTGGATATCGACCGGCTCAGTGAGTTCATGAACGAGCTGCTCGAAGACCACGGCAAGCAACTGCTGCGCTACAAGGGCGTGCTCAATATTGCCGGGGAAGACCGGCGCATGGTGTTCCAGGGCGTGCTGAAGTTGTACGGCTTCGATTGGGATACCGAATGGGCCGAAGGTGAAGCGCGGGAAAGTGTGATTGTGTTTATTGCCGATGAGTTGCCGGAAGACAAAATCCGCGAAGGCTTTGCGCGGGTCTACCAACCCTGACCTGACTGACTTGAAATGCAATCAAATGTATTTCAAATTTGGAATTGGCATAAAAAAGCCCGGCTCTAGAGCCGGGCTTCTTGTTCAAGCAACTGCAATCAGGCGCCGTACACCGGCAGCTTCTTGCAGATGGCCTTGACCTTCTCACGAACAGAATCAATCACTGCTTCGTTGTTCAGGTCAGCCAGGATGTCGCAGATCCAGCCGGCCAATTCCTTGCACTCGGCTTCCTTGAAGCCACGGGTGGTCACTGCCGGGGTGCCGAAGCGCAGGCCGGAGGTGACGAACGGCGAACGTGGGTCGTTCGGCACGGAGTTCTTGTTCACGGTGATGAAGGCTTTGCCCAGCGCAGCGTCAGCGTCCTTGCCGGAAATGTCCTGCTTGATCAGCGACAGCAGGAACAGGTGGTTCTCGGTACCGCCGGACACCACGTCAAACCCACGCTCGATAAACACGCCGGCCATGGCCTTGGCGTTTTTCACCACTTGCTGCTGGTAGGTCTTGAACTCAGGCTGCAAGGCTTCCTTGAAGCAGATCGCCTTGGCCGCGATCACGTGCTCCAGCGGGCCGCCCTGGGCGCCCGGGAATACCGCGGAGTTCAGCTTCTTCTCGATCTCGGCATTGGCGCGCGCCAGGATCAGGCCGCCACGTGGACCGCGCAGGGTCTTGTGGGTGGTGGTGGTGACCACGTCAGCGTAAGGCACCGGGTTCGGGTAGACGCCAGCGGCGACCAGACCGGCCACGTGGGCCATGTCGACGAACAGGTAAGCACCGACCTTGTCGGCGATGGCGCGGAAACGCGGGAAGTCGAGGATCTGCGAGTAGGCAGAGAAGCCGGCCACGATCATTTTCGGCTTGTGCTCAACGGCCAGGCGCTCGACTTCGTCGTAGTCGATCAAGCCGTTGGCGTCGATACCGTATTGAACGGCGTTGTACAGCTTGCCGGAGGAGGACACGCTGGCGCCGTGGGTCAGGTGACCGCCGTGGGCCAGGCTCATGCCCAGGATGGTGTCGCCGCCTTGCAGCAGGGCCAGGTACACCGCGCTGTTGGCCTGGGAACCGGCGTGTGGCTGGACGTTGGCGTAATCGGCGCCGAACAGTTCCTTGGCGCGGTCGATGGCAAGCTGCTCAACCACGTCGACGTATTCGCAGCCACCGTAGTAGCGCTTGCCCGGGTAGCCTTCGGCGTACTTGTTGGTCAGTACCGAACCTTGAGCTTCCATCACCGCAGGGCTGGTGTAGTTTTCCGAAGCGATCAGCTCGATGTGCTCTTCCTGGCGCACGGCTTCTTGCTCCATGGCGGCGAAGAGATCGGCGTCGTACTTGGCAATAGTCAAATCACGGCTGAACATGGCAGTCCTCAAGGATCGGGGGCAGAAAAGGAGGGCATTCTAACCCAACGGGTTTTGGATGGCATATGAAAGGACATCATGTCGCGGACAAGCGGGATTCACTTAGGGGCAAGGGGTGCCTTTTGGCGAGCGGGATTGCTGTGGCGAGCTGGCATGCTGTGGCGAGCGAGCTTGTTGTGGCGAGCGGGCTTGCCCCGCGTTGGGGCGCGAAGCGGCCCTGAGACAGTCGACGCGGTTTTTCAGATAGAAACATAAGTCAGGTTTTGGGTCTGCTACGCAGCCCAACGCGGGGCAAGCCTGCTCGCCACGACAAGCCCGCTCGCTACAGGTAAGAGTTCAGTCGAACAGGAACAGCGCCTCATTGCTGAACTGCGCCTCGAACCGGTTCGCTGGCATCGGCCGCCCGAACAGGTAACCCTGCACCTCGTCACACCCGTGCTCGCGCAGGAAGTCCAACTGCTCGTGGGTCTCCACGCCTTCGGCGATCACCGCCAGGTTCAGGCTGTGGGCCATGGCGATAATGGCGCGGGCAATCTGCGCGTCCTGCTCGCCGGACGGCAGGCCGTCGACGAAGGTGCGGTCGATCTTCAGCACGTCGATGGGGAACTGCTTGAGGTAATTGAGCGAAGAATAGCCGGTGCCGAAATCGTCCACCGCAATGCTCAGGCCCAGGTTTTTCAGGCTGGCGAGGATCTGCATGGCTTCGTTGACCTCGCGCATCAGGATGCTTTCGGTCAGCTCCAGCTCCAGGCACGCCGGCGGCAGGCCGGTGTCCTTGAGGATGGTGGCGATGCGCGTGCCCAATTGGCCATCGGAGAACTGCCGCGCCGAGATGTTCACCGAGACTTTCGGCACGCGCACCTTGTTCTGGTGCCAGGTTTTCAACTGGCGACAGGCCTCGCTGAGCACCCAGTCGCCCACGTCCACCACCAGCCCCAGCTCTTCCAGCACCGGAATGAAGTCTCCCGGCGGCACCAGCCCACGGCGCGGGTGACGCCAGCGCAGCAGCGCCTCGGCGCCGGTCAGGCGTTTGCCGTCGCCGCTGAACTGCGGCTGGTAATAAAGCACGAACTCGTCCTGCTCCAGTGCATGGCGCAGGTCGCTTTCCAACTCCAGGCGCTCCAGGGCGCTGGCGTTCATGTCGGCCTGGTAGAACTGGAAGTTGTTCTTGCCACGTTCCTTGGCGTGATACATCGCGGTGTCGGCGTTTTTCATCAACTGGCTCAGCTCATTGCCGTCCTGCGGGCTCAAGGCAATGCCGATACTGGCGGTCACGAAGAACTCGCGGCCCTCGAGCACAAAGGGTTTTACCAGGCTGGCGAGGATTTGCTCGGCCACATTGATCGCCCGGTTCAGCGCCAGTTCGCGACTGCCCCGCGGTTGCAGAAGCAAGGTGAACTCGTCGCCGCCCATGCGCGCCACGGTATCGTCCTCGGCCACGCAGCCCAGCAGGCGCGTGGCCATTTCCTTGAGCATGCGGTCGCCGGCGGCATGCCCGAGTGAGTCGTTGATCGGCTTGAAACGGTCGAGGTCGAGGAACATCAGCACCACCCACGACTTCTGCCGCTCGGCCGACTGCAGCGCGGTGTGCAGGCGGTCCTGAAACAGCGTGCGGTTGGGCAGGTGGGTCAGGGCGTCGTAATACGCCAGGCGGTGGATGCGCTGTTCGCTGGCCTTGCGTTCGCTGATATCGCTGAAAAAGCACACATAGCTGGCCAGGTCGCCTTCGTCGTCGAACACGGCGGTAATCCCTACCCAGGCCGGATAATGCTCACCGTTGCGCCGCTTGAGCCACACTTCGCCTTCCCAGGTGCTGTGCTGGTGCAACTGCTTGAGCACGTAGCGCAGGTGGGCTTCCTGTTGTTCATCCACGGTGAGCATGTTCGGCAACTGGTCGAGCACATCCGTCACCGCATAGCCGCTGACCCGGCTGAACGCCTCGTTGGCCTGCACGATATAACCGGCCGGGTCGGTGATCAGGATCGCCGAGGTGGAATGTTCGAATACCGTGGCCGCCATGCGCAGGTCTTTCTCGGCGCGGCGTTGCTGGCTGATATCGCGGCCCACGCCGAGGATGCCCTCGAAGGCGCCGTGTTCGTCCCACACCAGCACCAGGCGCATCTCGATCGGCACTTTGCGTCCATCGGCGCGCAGGCAGTCGAACAGGAACAGTTGCGTGTGGGTTTCATCGCGCAGCGCCGCCAGCGCCAGCGGATCGCCCGCCGCGCGGTTGACCTGTTCGAACAGCGCGCTGATGCCGGTCAGTTGCTGCGGGTTGGCAATGATCGACTGCCAGCCGTGCTTGAACACCCACTCCACGTCATAACCCAGCACCGCATTGACCGAGGGGCTGATGTAATTGAGGGCCATTTGGCTGTCGGTGGAGCAGATCACGTCACTGATGCTCTCGGCCAGCATGCGGTAACGCTGTTCGCTGTCACGCAGGGATTCGCTGGCTTCGATCTGGTCGGTAATGTCTTTGGCCACGCCAATGATGCGCGTCACCTGGGCGCTGTTGTCGCGGGCCAGGGCCTGTTCGCGGATATCGAAACGCCGCCATTGGTTGTTGCGATGGCGAAAGCGCAGTTGGCAGTGCAACTGGGTCGAATAGCCGACCTCGCGCTGCTGCTGGCGCTGATCCTGATAATGCTCGGCGTCTTCGGGGTGCAGCAGGATCTCCCAGAAATACTCGCCCATCTGCGTAAGTTCGGGCTTGTTGTAGCCCAGGGTATGGCCGAGGTGATGGTTGCTGAAGATCATGCGCTGGCTGATCACGTCCTGCACATACAGGTGGTCCGGCACGGTGCGCACCACGTCCGACCAGAAGCTTTCGCGTTCCACCAGCGACAACTCGATCAGCTTGCGGCTGGTGATGTCATTGATGCTGAGGATCACCGCCTTGAAGTCGTCCAACTGTTCCGGCAGGCGCATCACCAGCCACAGGTATTGCGGGTTGCCGGCGACATCGTTGAGCTGGATCTCCAGCTCCAGCTGTTTTTGCTGGGTCAGCACCGCTTCGAGCACCTGGTAGCCAATCGAGGTGGCGTTGTGCGGTGAGTCATCGAGCAGGCGCTCCCAGGCCTGATCGCAGGAGCTGACATTCAATAAGCGCACGGCCACCTGGTTGACCTCGGTGATCCGCAGCCCTTTGAGCAATTGCCCGCGCGCCTCGGGATTGTCCTGCAGCCAGGCGTGCAGTTGCTCGCGACTGTGCAACTGTGCCTTGTCGAAGAACGCCTTGAGGCTCGACAGGTCGAGCACGCACAGGGCCACGCCGGTGCCTTCGAAAATATCCTGATAGCGGCGCCGGCCTTCATTCACCTGGCGTTGGCGCCGACGCATGTTCAGCAGCACGATCACCGGAATCAGCGAAAATGCCAGGCCCAGCAGGCATTTGCCGATAAACGCCGGCAGCAGTTCTTCAAGCACCGCGCTGCGGTCGAACAGGCCGCGCAACTGCCAGTCGCTTTTGCTCAACGGCGTGATCAGCACGCTTTTGTTCAGTTCGTCGGTGGTCAGGTTGTTGACCCCTTGCGCCGACATACCGCCTTCACGGCTGACCACCTGATGGTTGATGCGGTTTTCGATGGCCCACATCGGCCGCTGACCCTGGCCGTCCTGGCGGGTGAGGTTGGTCAGGTAGTCGGGCGCCAGGCGCAGCGCCCAGTACATCCGCGAGCCGCCGCTGGGCTGGTGCAGCAGCAGGTAGATAAGACTGCCGTCTTGGTTGTTGCTCAGGTAATAGGACTGGCCGTGGCTGCGTTGCACCAGCTCTTCAAGCCAGGCGCTGTCCTGGCTGTCGGTGGCGCTGTCGCTGATGATCGCGCCGCTGGGGGCGAGCAGGGCGAGGCTGCGCAGCTCGGGCAGCGAGCGTTGCAGGCTGCGCATCAGGGCTTGTTGCTGTTCGTTGTCACGCGGGGGCTCGACCATGGGCAGCAGGTTCAACGCGATTTTCGCGCTCAGGGCCATATTCAGGCTGATCTGCTCGGCCAAGTCGGCGCTGTAGTCGATGGTGTATTGCTGCTGGTTTTTCTGGTTTTGCTGCAATTGGTCAAGCAACTGCCAGAACAGCAGCGCGAGCAGCATCAGCACAAGGGTCGCCAATGCGCCTTTGAGGGTGCCGTGCAGGGGCGCTCCCGGTGCCAGATGGGCGGCGCGCAGGGGCGAGGGCGGCGTGACGTTGGACAAGCTGTGATCCTGCGGTTTGGCGGACTGGCGCGGCGTGCACTATAAGCCTGACGCCCGGAGGGCGGCTAGCATGCCTTGACTTGTGGCAAAGTGCCAGCCCTGGCCTGGCTGGACTGACCAGGCGCATTCAGGTAGCTTTGCCGGTTACGCGGGGGCGTTCCAGCCCCAGACATTCAGGCTTTTTCCGCTCGCTGGCATTGATCATAGTCAAAGGCCCGCGCCGCGCATGGCCTGGCACGGGCTTCGCCCGCTCAATTCATCAGTCACTGACGCTAGGTTCACCATGGCTCAATACGTCTTCACCATGCATCGGCTGGGAAAAGTTGTTCCGCCGAAGCGGGAAATCCTGAAAAACATTTCGTTGTCCTTCTTCCCCGGCGCCAAGATCGGCGTGCTCGGCCTCAACGGCTCGGGTAAATCCACCCTGCTGAAAATCATGGCCGGCGTCGACACTGAGTTCGAAGGCGAAGCGCGCCCGATGCCGGAACTGAACATCGGTTACCTGCCGCAAGAGCCGATCCTGGACCCGACCAAGACCGTGCGTGAAGTGGTCGAAGAGGCCGTCAGCGTGATCAAGAACGCCCAGGCGCGCCTGGACGAGGTCTACGCCGCTTACGCAGAAGAAGACGCCGACTTCGACAAGCTCGCCGCCGAACAGGCCAAGCTCGAAGCCATCCTGCAGGCCAGCGACGGTCACAACCTGGAGCGCCAGCTGGAAGTCGCCGCCGACGCGCTGCGCCTGCCGGCATGGGACGCCAAGGTCGAATTCCTCTCCGGTGGTGAAAAACGCCGCGTGGCCCTCTGCCGCCTGCTGCTGTCGGCCCCCGACATGCTGCTGCTCGACGAACCGACCAACCACCTGGACGCCGATTCCGTCGCCTGGCTGGAGCATTTCCTGCACGATTTCCCGGGCACCGTGGTTGCGATCACGCACGACCGTTACTTCCTCGACAACGTCGCCGGCTGGATCCTCGAGCTCGACCGTGGCGCCGGTATCCCTTACGAGGGCAACTACTCCGGTTGGCTGGAAGCCAAGTCCGACCGTCTGGCCGCCGAATCCAAGCAGCAATCGGCCCACGAAAAGGCCATGAAGGAAGAACTGGAATGGGTGCGCAAAGGCGCCAAGGCCCGCCAGTCCAAATCCAAGGCACGTCTGCAACGCTTCGAAGAAATGCAGTCGCAGGAATTCCAGAAGCGCAGCGAAACCAACGAGATCTACATCCCGGCCGGCCCGCGCCTGGGTGACAAGGTCATCGAGTTCAAGAACGTTTCCAAAGGCTACGGCGACCGCGTGCTGATCGACAACCTGTCGTTCTCCATGCCAAAAGGCGCAATCGTCGGCGTTATCGGCGGTAACGGTGCGGGTAAATCCACCCTGTTCCGCATGCTGATGGGCAAGGAAACCCCGGATTCGGGCAGCATCGAGATCGGCGAAACCGTGCAGCTTGCCTGTGTCGATCAGAGCCGCGACGACCTCGACGGCAGCAAGACGGTGTTCCAGCAGGTGTCCGACGGTTCCGACCAGATCCGCATCGGCAACTATGAAATCCCGTCGCGCACTTATGTGGGCCGTTTCAACTTCAAGGGCGGCGACCAGCAGAAGTTCGTCAAGGACCTGTCCGGTGGTGAGCGCGGTCGCTTGCACTTGGCCCTGACCCTGAAAGAAGGCGGCAACGTGTTGCTGCTCGACGAACCGTCCAACGACCTCGACGTTGAAACCCTGCGTTCCCTGGAAGAAGCCCTGCTGGACTTCCCGGGCGCCGCCATTGTGATCTCTCACGATCGGTGGTTCCTTGACCGCGTCGCGACTCACATCCTGGCGTACGAAGACGACTCGCAAGCGGTGTTCTTCGAAGGCAACTACACCGAGTACGAAGCAGACCGTAAAAAGCGCCTCGGCGATGCGGCGGCGCAGCCGCACCGGGTGCGGCACAAGAAACTGGCCTGATTCAGGCGGGTTGTTTGTAAGAACGGAGCCTTCGCGCTCCGTTTTTTTTGCGTTTTTTCAGGAATACCGAGGTGAGTTCATCGGGAGCAAGCCCCCTCCGACAGTTGGAATGCATTCCCCTGTGGGAGGGGGCTTGCTCCCGATAGCGGTATAACTGCCAGCACCCTCTTGGGCTAAGCGTCGGGCTCGATGCGCAACACTTCAATCACCTGATCGCCGACCGGCCGCTTCCACATCACCTCGTCGCCCACCTGAGCACCCAGCAGCGCGCGACCCAGGGGAGAGCCCCAGTTGATCAGGCCGGCATTGGCGTCGGCCTGGTCTTCCCCGACCAGTTGAATGCGCTGCTGTTCGTCCTGCGCGTTGGCGAAGGTTACCCAACTGCCAATCTGCACCTTGTCGGTCGACGTGGCCGGTGCAACGACCTGAGCGCTGTGTACCCGCTGGTTGAAGTAGCGCAGATCCCGCTCGAGATCAGCCTGGCGTTGTTTATCCGCCTTTTCGCCCCTGGCCGTCTCGGCACTGTGCTCGGCCTGCAACTGCGTAACCCTGGCCTGCAACTGCGCCAAACCGGACGCGGTGAGGTGATTGGGCTGCTCGCTGACCTGGCGTTCCACCGGCTGATCAGCCTGGGCGGCGGCGTTGTCTTCGTTTACAAAAGCTCGGCTCATGACATTCTCCTCAATGGAGGTTGGGCCCTGTGCGCCGCGCGATCGTTCCCGCGTTCTGCGTGGGAGCGATCTATTGGGCGCGGTAGGCCCTGGCGGCGTCGCGGTCTTTCTCCCGCTGCCAGGCACGCTCGCGGTAGTCCCAGCGATTGTCTCTGTAGTCACGCAGCTCTTCATGTTCACGCATGGCCTTGCACTGGCGAAAGCCGTCTTCCCAGCCTGAGGCGTATTCCCGCTCTTTCAGGTAGCGCGGGACATTTTTGCGAAACTCCCCGCTGATCACCCCGGCTGCCTGGCGTCCGCTGCTGCAGCCATCATCGAAGCCATCGGCAAACACCGGTGGATAACCCTTGGCCAGCAGATCCTGATGGGTTGTTTGGCAACCCGACAACCACAACACCGCGCCCAGCATCACCGCATACCGCCACATGGCGTACTCCCTGGCCGTTTCTCGGCTTATGGGAGGAAGTCTAGTCAGGGAATTGTCGGGGCGGCGTGAAAGGCGGGTGAGAACGCTGTGAGATGGGCCCTCTCACCGTTTAATTTTCATCTGGTTTGGATCGGTGCCCAACGTTCCCTGGCTGTGTCTTGGCGAACCACCACCAGACGCCCACCCCCAGCAAGGTCGCCAGCACGGCCAACATCAGGATCACCGATTGCGTGCCCAGCGGCGCCGCAAGCAATGCCACCAGCAGGCCTGCGAGAGGCTGCGACAGGTTGTTCAACAAGGTGATCACGCCCACGGTCTTGCCGAAGTCCTGGGGCGGGATCACCCGTTGCCGGAGGGTGCGCAGGTAGACGTTGAACATCTTGTCGAAGCCTGTAATCAACAGGAAACCCAGCACATAGCCGCCGAGGTTCGGGCTCAGCGCGCTGATCAAAGCCCCCGTGGCGATCATCGAATAGCCGACACCGCCCAGCAGCCGCAGAGGCAGTGCCACTCGGGCGAGGAAAAACAGGATCACGATCGTCGTGACCGCGCCCGCCGCCTGCAGCCCGGCATAGCTGTCCTTGCCGGCGCGGTAGTGGCCGATCACCATGGCCGCCGAGGTGGCCAGGGTGACGCCGACGATCAGGTTCACGCCTACGGCCAGCAGGATGACTTTTTTCAGCTCCGTGAGACGGCGGATATGCGCGAACGCGATTCGCAGAGGTCGCAGCCAGATACCCTGATGCTGCTCGAAAACCTCCAGGGTCACGCGGCTCAGGCGTTGCCACGCGAGCATGCTCAGGTCCGCCAGCAAAAACAGCCCGGCGACCCCCAGCACTGCCCAGTGCCAGGCCCACACCTCCAGCATCAGTGCCGCCAGCAGTGGGCCGAGGACCAGGCCTGTCTGGTCGGCGATCTGAGAATACGACAGGGTTTTGGTATAGCTGTAGTGCTCGAAGATATGCGGCATCAGCACTTCGCGCGCCATGATGCCTTGCGTAGTCAGCACCCCGCACAGCGCCGACAGCACCACCACCCAGGTGATACCGCCAAAAAAAGCGTGGAGCGCCACGGCCAGCACACACAGCAAGGCCCGGTAGACCTGGCTGATATGCAGGATTTTTATCGGGGAGTATTTGTCGCACAGGGCGCCGCACAACGGAAACGCGAGATAGCGCGGCAGCGATTCGACGAAGAAGGCCAGCCCCGCCCAGGCGACACTGTTGGTGGTCTGGAATACCACCAGCGGCACGATGAACAGCAGGATCTGATCGGCCAGCCTGGATAGAAACAGCGAGATGAAAAAAGCCAGGTAGTCCTTACGCATCAAAGCTCTTCTGTCAGCGAAGACGGGGCGACGATATTTTTCAGCACCGCCGCAAGCCTCCGTGGCGAGCGGGCTTGCGCTAATGCCGTTCAGTTAAGCGCAGATTCCCTGTGGCGAGCAGGCTTGTCCTGCGTTGGGCTGCGCAGCAGCCCCAAAGCCAGGCGCTGAGCCGTATCAGGTACACCGCGTTTTGCTCGATTGGGGGCGCTTCGCACCCCAACGCGGGGCAAGCCCGCTCGCCACAATAAGCCCACACATTTTCCTTAACTGAACGGCATTAGGGCTTGCCACAGAGGTCCTATGGGTTGGCGTGGGTCAGTAGTGATACCACTTCACTTCCAGCATCACTTCATTCACCGGCGTCGACAGGTGGCTGTACTCGCGCTGGGCGCTCAGGCGCAGGCCCAGGTTGCGGGACAGCTCCCACTGCTGGTTCAGGCTGATGCTGCGGCGCACTTCGCCATTGGTGAAGAAGTCGCCCTTGGCCTCCAGGCTGAGGTTGCCCAGCGGGTTTTTCCACAGCACGCCGGTGTTGAAGCCGGCGGCGGGGGAGATAGCTTCGCTGAAGTCGTTGTTGTGTTCCACGCGCACGGTGCCGAGGGCGAAGCCGAGCATGTCGTCGCTCAGCTGCCAGGTGCCGCCTGCGCCGCCGTTGACGTGGGCCACCAGGGTTTCGTCGTCGTGTTTGCCCGGCACGCGCTCCAGGCCACCGGTGACTTGCCATGACCAGGGTTGCAACAGGGCGTTGCGCGGGGTCAGGGAGCGGATGGTGGCCAGGTCCAGTTGCTGCAGTTGCCAGTGATTGCCTTCGTACTGGCGCAGTTTCATCTGCAGGATTTCGATCTGCGCACCCAAGGGGAAACCTTCGGCGTTGTCGTTGAGGTCATGGTAGGCCATGCGCAGGCCGTATTCGCCGAAGGCCTTGTCGCCTCGGGTGCCGATGCCGGCCTGCCAGGTGCGTGATTCGTGGCCGTTTTCCGGAAGGCCCGGCGGCGTGATTTTCAGGTCCGGCGCAGGGTTCTGGTTGATCGCGCGCAGCAATTCGAAGCTGCGCTGGGAGCGGGCGGTGTCGCGCTCCAGGCCATTGGCGCGGTAGCGGCCCAGGCGGTAGGCGGCGTCGATGACCAGCGCCTGGCGGTCACGCGGCAGCGCCTTGAAACCCGGCGCCTGCAACTGCTTCTGGTCGTCACTGATCTTCAGCACCCATTGCTGCTCATCGCCGTCCAGCGGCTTGGCGCGCTCCAGCAACTCGCGCTCGCGGGACGGGCGGTAGTCGATTTTTTCTACCAGGCCCGCGTCCTTGACCGCCTTGACCGTGTCGGTGGGGATGGCGGTGAGGGGGAATTGCTCGGTCAGGCGCAGGCCGGGGCGTGCCACTTGCAGCAATTCCAGCAGGCGATAGGAGCAGTTTTCATCGAAGAAGAAGTAGTCGAACTTGATCTGCTTGAGTTCCCACACATGCTCGACCATGCGCTTGGTCTCGACTTCGGTGAGGTTGAGGCGGTATTCCCACAGGTCACGGTTTTCGAGGCTGCGGTATTCCGAGAGTTTTTCCTGATACGGCACCAGGGCGAACAGGCCGGGGTAGCCGCCGGCGAGGCCCTTCCAGGCGTAGAGAATGCTGTTGTCAGAGCCTTCGATGTAGGCGCCGAAGTTGATCGCGTAGCTGAGCAGCGCGGTCTTGTCCCGTTGCACATCCGCCTGGTCGATACGCAGCAGGGTATGGCCGAACATCGACGACGGGCTGTTGAGGTACGCCGCCGGGAAGATCATCACCGCGCTGTGGGGCGCGACGTCCTTGAACCACTGGGTGAATTCCTTGCACTCCAGCGCAGGCAGGTCGTTGAGTTGCAACTGCGCCTTGAGCCAGCGGGTGCGCGCGGGGTAAACGCATTGGGCGTGTTTTTCGCCAAGGCTGGCCGGCGCATACAACGCTTCAACGGTGGCCTTGAGCTCGGCATCCGGGTGGTGGGCACCGTCGGCTGCGAGAAAGAATTTTTTGTCGCTGACATAGCTGCGCCAGCCTTTGATCTTGCCGGCTTCGTAATGGCCCAGAGATAGCCAGAACGGATCGTTGGCCAGTTGCTGCAAACGTTGATCATCAATATGCGGGGCCGCGTACAGCGGGGCGCAGGCGAAGAGTGCCAGCCAGGCAAAGCGTTTGAGCATAAGGGCTACTTAAGTCGGAAAAAGTGAGACCCAAAGGGGAGGCGGGCCCAAAAAATAAAACCCGCGCCTCAAGAGGCGCGGGCAGGTCGAGCTTAAGCCTGGGTAGCGTATTTCGCCAGACGCGAATCACTTTTCAGTACAGCAAGGGTGTTGTTGTGCACGTCGTCAGCGGTCACGTCAGCCTTGCTGAAGATCTGCTGGAAGTGCTCGTGGGTCACGGCAGCAAAGTGCTCGCGGTCTTCTGGCGCCACGCCCAGTACCACGGCGTAGGTGGTCAGTGCTTCGCCGTTGCCCTTGGCCATGTCTTCGGACAGCTCGTTCATCATGCCATTCATGGCAATCCAGGACTTGCCGCCGTAGGTCAGGGCGCTGTTGGTGCTGCAACCGTTGGTGCCCGAGGTCATGCCGAAGGTGGCGTTACCCGAGGTGCCGTTGGTGGTGGAAGCCAGGAAGTGAGCTGGAGTGCCGCGCTGGCCTTCGAACAACATGTTGCCCCAACCGCAGTTCGGGCCGCCTGGTGCTTCTGCCATTGCATTGAGGGAGACGACGGTGAAAAGAGTACCAAGAAGGATCCGTTTCATAGCTTTGTTCTCTTTGTGTGCAAACCAATGGACAAGGGGTTCAGGCGCTTGATCGCGCCCTAGGGGCCAGTTATTAGTCCAACCCGCGCAGTTTGGAGTTTAGGCACGTTCGAAGGGTTCCGTGGGTTTTTATAAAACAATCGCCGTTGTCGCGATTTTTTTGCAGGACGCACTCGCTGTCTATGCTTTCCCTACGGCTCGCCTTGCCAGAGCGCGCAAGGGGGAGCCAGAATGCCGTTATCTGCCCCGCCTGATGTAAGGAAGCCCGATGCCTGATCCTGTTGCTGCCAGCTTGCGTCTAGCGCCCGAAGCGCTGACTCGCCCTTTCTCCGCTGAACAGTTCAGCTTCTCGACCACCAATGATTTGGAGCCCTTTCGCGGTGTGCTTGGCCAGGAACGTGCGGTTGAAGCCTTGCAGTTCGGTGTGGCCATGCCACGCCCCGGTTACAACGTGTTTGTCATGGGCGAGCCGGGCACGGGTCGCTTTTCGTTCGTCAAACGCTACCTGAAAGCCGAAGGCAAGCGCCTGCAGACCCCGTCGGACTGGGTCTATGTGAATAACTTCGACGAGCCGCGCGAACCGCGTGCCCTGGAATTGCCGGGCGGCTGCGCGGCGGCGTTCATCGCCGATATCAACGGGTTGGTCGACAACCTGGTGGCAACCTTCCCGGCGGTGTTCGAACACCCGACCTATCAACAGCGCAAAAGCGCCATCGACCGCGCGTTCAACCAGCGCTACGACAAGGCCCTGGACGTGATCGAGCGCCTGGCCCTGGAAAAGGACGTGGCGCTGTACCGCGACAGCACCAACATCGCCTTCACCCCGATGCTCGACGGCAAGGCGCTGGACGAGGCCGAGTTCTCGCAGTTGCCGGAGGCTGATCGCGAGCGCTTCCACTCGGACATCTCCGAGCTGGAAGAGCGTCTCAACGAGGAACTGGCCAGCCTGCCGCAGTGGAAGCGTGAGTCGAACAACCAACTGCGCCAGTTCAACGAAGAAACCATCACCCTGGCCCTGCAACCTTTGCTCGCGCCGCTGTCGGAAAAGTACGCCGAGAACGCAGGCGTTTGCGGTTACCTGCAAGCCATGCAGGTGTACCTGCTCAAAACCGTGGTCGAGCAACTGGTAGACGACGCCAAGACCGACGCCCAGGCGCGCAAGCTGCTCGAAGAGCAATACTGCCCGAGCCTGGTGGTGGGCCATGCGGTCAACGGCGGCGCGCCAGTGGTGTTCGAGCCGCATCCGACCTACGACAACCTGTTCGGCCGCATCGAATACAGCACCGACCAGGGCGCGCTCTACACCACGTATCGCCAACTGCGTCCGGGTGCCCTGCACCGCGCCAATGGCGGTTTCCTGATCCTTGAGGCCGAGAAAATGCTCGGCGAGCCGTTCGTGTGGGACGCGCTCAAGCGCTCCCTGCAATCGCGCAAACTGAAGATGGAGTCGCCCCTGGGCGAACTGGGCCGCCTGGCCACCGTGACGCTCAACCCGCAAATGATTCCGCTGCAGGTCAAAGTGATCATCATCGGTTCGCGCCAGCTGTATTACGCGTTGCAGGACGCCGATCCGGACTTCCAGGAGATGTTCCGGGTGCTGGTGGACTTCGACGAAGACATTCCGATGGTCGACGAAAGCCTGGAGCAGTTCGCCCAGTTGCTCAAAACCCGCACGTCGGAAGAAGGCATGGCGCCGCTGACCTCGGATGCCGTGGCGCGGCTGGCCACTTACAGCGCGCGGCTGGCGGAACACCAGGGGCGCCTGTCGGCGCGCATCGGTGATTTGTTCCAGTTGGTGAGCGAGGCGGATTTCATTCGCCACCTGGCGGGCGACGAGATGACCGATGCCGGGCATATCGAGCGCGCGCTCAAGGCCAAGGCCACGCGCACGGGGCGGGTCTCGGCGCGGATTCTGGATGACATGCTCGCCGGGGTGATCCTGATCGACACCGCCGGCGCTGCCGTGGGCAAGTGCAACGGCCTGACCGTGCTGGAAGTCGGCGACTCGGCGTTCGGCGTGCCCGCGCGGATTTCCGCCACGGTGTACCCGGGCGGCAGCGGCATTGTCGACATCGAGCGCGAGGTTAACCTTGGGCAGCCGATTCACTCCAAGGGCGTGATGATCCTCACCGGTTACCTGGGCAGCCGCTATGCCCAGGAATTCCCGCTGGCGATCTCGGCGAGTATTGCGCTGGAGCAGTCCTACGGTTATGTGGACGGCGACAGTGCGTCCCTGGGCGAGGCGTGCACATTGATCTCTGCGCTGTCGAAAACGCCGCTCAAGCAGTGCTTTGCCATCACCGGTTCGATCAACCAGTTTGGTGAAGTGCAGGCGGTGGGCGGGGTCAACGAGAAGATCGAGGGCTTCTTCCGCCTCTGTGAAGCGCGCGGGCTGACCGGCGAGCAGGGCGCGATCATTC
Organism: Pseudomonas sp. Leaf59; assembly: GCF_920984685.1. Classification (NCBI taxonomy): domain Bacteria; kingdom Pseudomonadati; phylum Pseudomonadota; class Gammaproteobacteria; order Pseudomonadales; family Pseudomonadaceae; genus Pseudomonas; species Pseudomonas sp. Leaf59. The sequence continues at coordinate 136,483 of NZ_CAKLBR010000008.1, forward strand.
CCAAGGCCAACGTGGCCACGCTGATGCTGGATGAGAAAGTGCTGCAGGCCGTGCGCGCCGGGCAGTTTCACATCTACGCGGTGCGCCAGGCGGATGAAGCGCTGAGCCTGCTGGTGGGCGAGGACGCCGGCGAGCCCGACGACGAAGGGCAATTCCCCGAAGGCACGGTGAATGCGCGGGTGGTCGAGCGTCTGCGCGCGATTGCCGAGATGATCAGCGAGGAAGACCTGAAAGAAGCGGAGAAGGAGCTGGCGCAGTTGGCGCTGGCCGAAGCCAAACCGACCTGACGCTGAGTAAGCAGTGTGAGAGGGGGCAAGCCCTAATGCCGTTCAGTTAAGCGCAGATTCCCTGTGGCGAGCAGGCTTGTCCTGCGTTGGGCTGCGCAGCAGCCCCAAAGCCAGGCTCTGCGCAGTGTCAGGTACACTGCGTTTGTCTTGATTGGGGGCGCTTCGCACCCCAACGCGGGGCAAGCCCGCTCGCCACAATAAGCCCGCTCGCCACAGAGGTTCCAGTTTGCTGCGAGACGTTAAATTGACGGTTTATCGCCGTTGGTCTCTACAGCCTTGGTTTGTCTTGGTTTTCTTCTATTCTGAGTTAAACCAGTCTACCGAGGGGCGCCGCCATGCCGCGCAACCTTTGCCTTATCCGTCAATGCCTGGGCCTGGAAACCCGTATCGAATGCACCGTGCGCCCGCTCGCGGGGGACAGCGGGCTGTGGATGTTGTTATTCGCAGCAGGCATGGCCGGCGAGCAGCCGTCCGCCATCAAGGCCGAGGGCCCGTTTCATGGGGCCTGCGCCGCTGAAACCCTACTGGGCACCATCGTCGACGGCCTCACGCTGCAAGGCTATGTGCAGAGGCGCGAGCCGCCGATATGGGGCCTGCATTTGCAGGCCTATCTGCGCCAACTCAATCGCAGGCAAGAACGCCTCGCCCTGTAATCGCCGCGTTATTTGCTTTCCGGCTTGTCCAGCTTGACCTCGAAGCCGTATTGCACGGTGCTCAGGTCGGTGCGCTGGTAGCCTTCCAGGCGGGTCGGCTGGCCGTAGAAGTAATGCACGTCGAACATCGCCGTGCCGTATTCCTCGGCGCGGTGGCTGACGCCGAGGATTTCCTTGAGGTAATTGCCGCTGGCGTCCTTGGCGTAGAAACGCCAGCTGTCGGCGGGGAAGGCTTGTTGATCGACAATCAGCGCGTTGTCCTTGAGCGCCAGGCCCTTGGGCAACTTGGCCGCATCCAGCGTGGTTTTTTCGATAGTGGCCAGGAACAGCGGGATCGAGCCCACCACGAACGCCGGGTTCTCCGGGAACAGGTTGAGGTCGTAGGTGAGCATGCCGCGCGCCGGGTTCAGTTCGAAGGCCTCGGTGGGCAACTCGATAGGGTCGCCGCGCTCGCCTTTTTCGTCGGCGGTAAAAAACGTCACCGGCGCCTCACTGCTGTTGCGCTCGGCGCCCACCAGGTCGTCGTTGAAGGTAAAGGGGTGATCGAACACCACATGCGCAGCGCTGGCATCGTCGACGGACTGGCTGATGGTGACGCTGTTTTTCAGCTGGTCTTCGGTCATCGACGCGTCCTTGAGCCAACTGGCGGCACCGTCGTCGTACACCGTGACAGGCATCGGCAAGGCTTGCACGGTCTTTTCCAGGCTGTTTTTGTCAAACCGCAGGACCGGCAGGTCCAGTTCCTTGCGGGTGACGGTGACCGTGGAAAAGTCCAGCACATTGACTTGCAGGGAGTCGATCACGCCATTGAAGTAGACCTTGGCGTAAGACCGGTGCTGTTTTTGCTCGAAGGCTTTTTGCTCATCGGTCAGCTGTTTTTCAAGGGCCGGTGACCAGGCTTTTTGCTTTTGCAGCTCGGCCAGTTGTTTTTCGTAGAACGCCACTTGCGCAGCACTTTCGTTGATCGAGCCCGAGCGCGTCAGAAACTGCCCGGTAACGTCCCGTGCCTGGACCAGCAGCGGATTGGGCGAATCATCCGCCAGTTCCGGCGCCAGGGGCGCGCTGTTGGTGAGTTCGAGCTCGGCGTAGTTCTTTTCAAGCAGTAGCAGGTTGACGCTGACAGTGCCTTCGGTGCGCGTGTGACCGACGTCCTTTTTCGACAGGTCGAAGCTGAGCACCTTGCCGGGCGCTACCACTTCCACCGCGCCCTTGAGGCTCACCGGCTGCGGCTGGCTCTTGTTTTCGGTCTCGATACCGTCGAAAAACGGGTAGGTCACCGTCAGGTCGTCAGGGTTGGTCAGGTTGGAGCTGCTCGGGCTCAACTGAATGCCGGGATCGGTTTCCGACCATTCCGGCTGGAACGGAATCACCTTGTTGTTGCTCAAGGTGACCGACTGCCATTCCAGGTTGTGGGGGAATGGAAACTGCTCCGGCACATTGAACGTAAAGGGGAATACCGGCTGCAAATCTGTCAGGTAGTCCGAATGGGAGGCCCTGCGCAGCACGAACAGGCCGTTGATGTAGGTATCGACCAGCGCCTGCGGCGTGGGGTAGTGCTTGAGCAGGGCCAGGGTGTCTTCGCCGTACTCGGGCTCGATGGGTTTGCTGGCGAGCTTGGTTTGCGCGCGCTCGAGCAGCAACAGCGAACCGCCGAGGTCAGCGATGGCGTCGCGCAGCTTGGGGTCCTGGATGCCGTCGAGAGACTGTTCGAACTTGGCGGTTTTCTCTTCGAGGGTGGCCTGCTTCTGCTCTTCGCTGGGAGAGCAGCCGCCGGCCAGCAGCAGTGCCGCGCACAGGCCGACGCTGGCCAAGGGAGATCGCACATCCATCATTGCAAGTTTTCCTGTCCGACAACATTGAGTCGATTTGATGGGCTCGACACTAGCAGATAAACGCGCTTACAGATGCCGTACACGTCAGTTTTCTCGCGGTGACAGGCGGCTGGCAGCGGCTGGTATACTCGCCGCCATTTCTAGCCACGCTGTGTGAGATTCAATGGAACGTTTTATCGAAAATGCTATGTACGCCTCGCGCTGGCTGCTGGCGCCGATCTACTTCGGTCTGTCCCTGGGCCTGCTGGCGCTGGCGCTGAAATTCTTCCAGGAAGTGATCCACCTGCTGCCGAGCGTGTTCTCGATGGCCGAGTCCGAGCTGATCCTGGTGCTGCTGTCGCTGATCGACATGGCCCTGGTCGGCGGCCTGCTGGTGATGGTGATGATTTCCGGCTACGAGAACTTTGTCTCGCAGCTGGACATCGATGACAACAAGGAAAAGCTCAACTGGCTCGGCACTATGGACTCCTCGTCGCTGAAGATGAAAGTGGCGGCGTCCATCGTGGCGATTTCCTCCATCCACCTGCTGCGCATCTTCATGGACGCCAAGAACGTCGATCCGCAGCATTTGATGTGGTACGTGATCATTCACATGACCTTCGTGGTCTCGGCGTTCGCCATGGGTTACCTGGACAAACTCACCAAACACTGATGCACCGCGCCCGCCTTACTGCTCGATGAAGTAGTAAGGCTGGCGATTGATCGACATCTGTTTGGTTACCGTGACCTTTTCCTGCAGTTGCTCGGTGCGATCCAGCAGCGCCACATTGCCGGGTTTGGCGGCCAGGTAGCTGCGCAATTGCGCTTCGGTTTGCAGGATCGGCAGGTAAGCCCGCAGGTAAAACACACTGGCGCCCGCGATCCGCTCGTTGGGTTGAAACAGCACCACGTTTCTGCCCTGGTCCAGCAGGGTCTGGATCTCGCTGATCACCGGCACGAACGAGTGGCGCACGTCCGCTTTGGGCGCGAACCAGAAGGCCGCCGTGAGGTAGCAGGCGATGGCCAGGATAAACACCGCGCCGATCACGCGCCGATGGTGCGCGTACAGCGCAGGCTTGTGTTCCTTGAGCCACGCCAGCAGCACGCGCACATATTCGGCGGCCAGCACGGCGGCGGCCGGCGTCAGCGCCATCAGGTACACCGTGCGCTTGCTGGACGCCAGGGTCAGCAAGGTAAATTGCGCCACCAGCCACACGCTGAAAAACAGGCGATAACGGTTGCGCACCAGGCTTTTGCGAAAGTGCCACAGGCCCAGGTACACCAGGATATTCCACGGCAAAAACGCCTCGGGCAGCTTCACCAGGTAGTAGTAAAACGGCTCGTAATGCCCGGCTTCGACAAACGAGCCGCTGAAGCGACCGACACTGTTGGTCAACAGCACCTCGCCCACCGCCTGCATCCCGTCGCGTTGAAACAGAAACCCCAGCCAGATCACCAGCGGCACCAACGCCAACAGGGTAAACAGCGCCGGCTTGAGCCAGTCGCCGATGCTCAGGCGCTTGTCCATCAGGCTGACGCTGACCAGGTACACAAAGATCACGATGCCCGGCATCGCCAGGCCCAGCACGCCCTTGCTCAGGGTGGCGATGACCATTCCGGCCGCGAACAGCGCCCAGGCCCACGTGCTGGAGCCTTCGCGATCAGGCCGCACGGCCTGGTAAAACGCCAGCAGCGCGGTCGTCACGCCGAGACTGAGCAATGAATCCTCACCCACGCCGCGCACATTGCCCCAGTAACTGGCCATGGTCGCCAGGATCAGCGCCGCGCTGAACGCCAACGTTTTTGGCCGCCCGAAGGTGCGCAACATCCCGTACAACAGCATCACACTGAACAGCCCGGCAAACGCCGACGCCAGACGCACCGCCCCGGTGCTGGCGCCAAACAGCCGAATCGCGCCGGCGTCGAGCCACAGGCTCAGAGGCGGTTTTTCCAGAAACGGCTCTTGAAACAGTCGCGGCACCACCCAGTCGTTGTCCAGGTGCATGGCCATGGCGATCCCGGCCACACGGGCCTCGGTGGAACCTTGCAATTCATGGTTACCCAAGGCGAAGAAGAACAACAGACCAACGAGCAGAAGCAGCAGAGGAACGGGACGCGTCATGGAGTGTGGCTACCGGGGCAGGGGACCGCTCGGGGGAGCGGACATGGCAATCGGCAAGTATAGGGAGGTGTTTCTTAACAATTCGTGAACGAGCGTGCGGTTTTTGCTCGCGTCCTGCCTGCGGTTTTCTGCAGGCTGCACGCGGCAATCGAGCTAATCCCTCGTTGCGCGTGCAACCTGTGGCGAAGCGTTCAACTCAATTGGCTGTCTTGATACGCCCAATCACGCAGCCAGCCTCGAAATAAGCACCTGCCTGTTCGGCAATCTGAACATCGCCGGCACAGGGGGCGAGGATCGAGGTTTCCATTTTCATCGCCTCCACCACGGCGATCACTTGGCCGGCGCTGACCGAGTCGCCGTCGCCGACGACCCAGGCATGCAGGTTGCCCGCTACCGGCGTCAGCACCGCTTGTGGATCTGCGGCCTGGCTGGGGCTTGAGCTGGCGCTGGCGGGAGCCGGTCCGTTCAGGCTGATGCCGCGCAACAGGGCGGCGGGCAGGCCCAGTTCGTGGCGCTTGCCGTCGATTTCGACGAAGGTGCGCAGCACCTCGGGGTCGGCCGACAACGCGCTGCGTGGGGCGAGGGTGATCTGTTCGGCGAAGTCGGTCTCGATCCAGCGGGTGTGCACGGCAAATCGGTCGGCGCCGGTGAAGTCGGCATGCTCCATCACGGCCCGATGAAAGGGCAGCACCGAGGCGATGCCTTCGATGTTGAACTCTGCCAGGGCACGGCGGGCGCGGGCGATGGCCTGTTCGCGGGTGGCGCCGCTGACGATCAGCTTGGCCATCATCGAATCGAAGGTGCTGGGCACGCTCGAACCCGTGACCACGCCGCTGTCCAGGCGCACGCCGGGGCCGGAGGGTGGCTGGAACGCGCTGATGTGACCGGGGGTGGGCAAAAAGCCTTTGCCCGGGTCTTCGGCGTTGATGCGAAATTCAAAGCTGTGGCCGCGCGGCACTGGCGTTTCGCTGAACGACAACGGCAAACCGTCGGCGATACGCAGTTGCTCGATCACAAGGTCCACGCCGGTGGTTTCTTCGGTGACCGGGTGCTCGACTTGAAGACGCGTGTTGACCTCCAGAAACGACAGCGTGCCATCCTGGCTGAGCAGAAACTCCACCGTGCCGGCGCCGACGTAACCGGCCTTGGCGCAAATAGCGTGGGCCGACTGATGGATACGCTCGCGCTGGGCGTCGCTGATGAACGGCGCGGGGGCTTCTTCCACCAGCTTCTGGTTGCGGCGTTGCAGCGAGCAGTCACGCGTGCCGACCACCACGACCTTGCCATGTTTGTCGGCGATGACTTGCGCTTCGATATGCCGAGGACGGTCGAGGAACTGCTCGACGAAACACTCACCACGGCCGAACGCCGCTTCGGCTTCGCGCACGGCCGAGGCGAACAATTCGGCGACCTCGTCCAGGCGCCAGGCCACTTTCATGCCGCGCCCGCCACCGCCAAAGGCGGCCTTGATGGCAATCGGCAGGCCGTGCTGCTCGGCAAACGCCAGTACTTGGGCCGCGCTTTCGACCGGGCCTGGCGTACCGGCGACCAGCGGAGCGCCGACCTGCTGCGCCAGTTTGCGCGCCTCGACCTTGTCGCCCAGCACGTCGATGGTCTCGGGGTTGGGGCCAACCCACACCAGCCCGGCGTTGATCACCGCGCGGGCGAAGTCGGCACGCTCGGACAGAAAACCATAGCCTGGGTGCACGGCATCCGCGCCGCTGCGTTTGGCAATGGCCAGGAGTTTTTCGATATCCAGATAGGTGTCTGCCGGGCGCTGGCCGTTCAGGGCATAGGCTTCGTCGGCCTGGTGCACGTGCAGGGCGTCGATGTCGGCGTCGGCGTACACCGCCACCGATTGCACACCATAGTCACGGCAGGCGCGGGCGATGCGGACGGCGATTTCACCACGGTTGGCGATCAGTAATTTTTTCATGGGGTTTTCTTCGCATCGGCAGTTGAAAAAGAGGCATCTGTGCGCGGTTGGATTTCGCTGAATGCGCTCAGCGGGTTGAAGCGAATCTGCGCATTGATCGGTATCTGCCCGGCCAGGTCCAGGTGGTGACTGGCCACGGCGGCGATCACCGGGTAGCCGCCGGTCAGCGGGTGGTCGGCCAGGAACAGCACCGGTTGCCCACTGGCCGGGACCTGGATGGCGCCGACGGCGGTGCCTTCGCTGGGCAATTCCTGGTGATTGCTGCGTGTGAGCGGCATGTCTCCGGCCAGGCGAATGCCGACGCGGTTGGACTGCGAGGTGACGCGCCACAGCTGACTGCTCAGGCGCTGCACGGCGTCTTCGGTAAACCAGTCAGTGCGTGGCCCCATCACCACGTCGAGGGTGACGATGTGCGCTGCCGTCGGCAGCTCGAAGGCCGGCGCTTCCTGCAGCGATACGCTGGTGCCGGTGGTGCGTGGGGTAAAGCCCAGGCGGTCGCCGACGGCGAGCGCCGGGGGGCCGACCTGGGCCAGGGTGTCGGTGGACAGGCTGCCGAGCACCGGCGTGACGTCAAAGCCGCCACGCATCGCCAGGTAGCTGCGCAGCCCCGCCAACGGTGCGCCCAGGCTGACACGATCACCCATGGCCAGTTCGATGGGCTGGTAGTTGTCGGCCGTCCATTGCAGGCCGCTGGCGCTGGTAATGGTGATCGGCGTGCGCGCGCCAGTGACCGCGATCACCCCATGGCCGTGGCAAACGAAGCTCAGGCCGCCGAGTACCGATTCCACGCAGGCCATGTCCGAGCGATTGCCCACGGCGCGGTTGGCCGCGCGCAGGGCGCCGAGGTCCAGCGCGCCGGAGCGCGACACGCCCTGATCGGTCTGGCCGGGGCGGCCCATGTCCTGCAACACGCTGTGTAACCCGGGGCTGATGATTTCCAGGCAGGCGCCGCTTGGGGCGGCGGCACGCGCGGCGGCGCTGGTAGCGGGCAACCCGCCGGCCGGGAGCGGGCCGGCGTCGGTGAATCGCACTTTATAGCCAGGGCGCAGCAGGGCCGGTTCGGCGCGGTTCAGGTCCCACATCTGCAACGGCGTGACGCCGATGATCTGCCAGCCACCGGGGCTGGCCTGGGGGTAGACGCCACTGAAGTCTCCGGCCAGGGCCACGGCGCCCGCCGGTATGCGGGTGCGCGGGGTTTGCCGGCGCGGCACCTGGAAACCGGCGGCGCCGGTGAGGTAGGCAAAACCCGGTGCAAAGCCACAAAAGGCCACGCTGTAGTCATGGGCGGTGTGGCGCTGTATCACTTCGGTGCGGCTGATGCCCAGCAGGGTGGCGACTTCGTCGAGGTCTTCGCCGTTGTAGTGCACGGGGATTTCCACCCGGCGCAGCTCGCCTTCGCGGCGCTGGCTCAGGTCCCGGCCGGCGATACGCTCGACCAGCGCCTGGCGCGCGATGGCGCTGGGACGAAACTGGATCAGCAGCGTTCGCGCGGCGGGCACGATTTCTTCGACGCCGGCAATCGGCTCCGCCATCAGGGCGTCGAACAGGGCCAGGGTTTGGTCGAGGTCGTTCAATTCGACGAGCAGGGTGTCCAGGTTGACCGGTAGAAAGCGCACGGGAAACTCCTAGACGTGGTAAGTGCTGTCAGGCACATCGGTGATGAACATATGGCCGGGCGCGTGGGTGATGGCGAAGGGCACGCCCGACGCCGCCACCGCCGCCTGGGGCGTCACGCCGCAGGCCCAGAACACCGGCACCTCGCCAGGCTCGATGCGCACCGCGTCGCCAAAGTCGGGTTGGCTCAGGTCCTGGATGCCCAGCAGTGCAGGCTCGCCGATGTGCACCGGGGCGCCGTGGACGGCGGGATAGCGCGCGGAGATTGCGCTGGCCTCGGCCACCCGATCCGGTGGGATCGGGCGCATGGACACAACCATTTCACCGTGCAGGCGTCCCGCCGGGCGACAGGCGCGGTGGGTGCGGTACATCGGCACGTTGCAGCCATCGGCGATGTGCCGCACTTCGATGCCCGCTTCCTGCAGGGCGGTTTCAAAGGTGAAGCTGCAACCGATCAGGAACGCCACCATGTCGTCGTGCTCGGCCCAGGCCTGGGTGGCGTCGCTGACTTCGTCGACCATTTTTCCGTCCCGCCAGATGCGGTACAGCGGCAGGCCGGTGCGCAGGTCTGCGCCTTGCGCCAGCAGCGTGCTTGGACTGCCCGCGTCGCTGACGTCGAGGACCGGACAGGCTTTGGGATTGCGCTGGGCGTACAGCAGAAAGTCGTAGGCCCATTCGCGCGGCAGGGCGATCAGGTTGGCCTGGGTCATGCCCGGGGCAATCCCGGCCGTAGGGGTTATCAGCCCGTCACGGTAGGTTTGACGGGCTTGCCGGGCAGCGTCAATGGCCGCCTCGCGGGCGCGGGCGAAGGCATTCATGGGCGATCTCCCGCAAACGGCCGCACGGACAGGTTGGCCTGCTCCAGCACTCGGCGCAGTTCGCGCGCCATGTCCACCGCCGCGGGGCTATCGCCATGCACGCAGATGGAGTCGGCCTCGATGCGGGTGCGCGTGCCATCAATGGCTTCAATGGTGCCGTCTTCGACCAGGCGCAGCATGCGTTGCGCCACCTGTTTCGGATCGTGCAGCACCGCGCCCGGTTCACGTCGCGACACCAGCGTGCCTTGCGGCGTGTAGGCCCGGTCGGCGAAGGCTTCGGCGACACACTGCAAGCCCTCGTCGCGCGCCCATTGGATCAGCGTGGAACCGGCCAGGGCCACCAGTATCAGCGTGGGATCGATGGCGCGGATGGCGGCGATCACCGCCAGCGCCTGGCGACGGTCGTGGGCAATGGTGTTGTACAACGCGCCGTGGGGTTTTACGTAGCGCACCGACGTGCCCGCAGCCCTGGCCAAACCTTGAAGCGCACCGATCTGGTAGATCACGTCGGCGGTCAGTTCATCGCTGGCCAGGTCCATGTTGCGGCGACCGAAGCCGACCTTGTCCGGGTAGGCCACATGGGCGCCAATGGTGACGTTTTTGCCGGCGGCGGCTTGCAGGGTGCGCAGCATGCCGGCCGGGTCGCCGGCATGAAAACCGCAGGCGACGTTGGCGCTGGTCACCACATCGAGCATCGCGCTGTCGTCGCCCATGCTCCAGGCGCCGAAGCTCTCTCCCAGGTCGCTGTTAAGATCAATTGCACGCATCAAAAGTAACCTCCGGTTAAATCAGGCCGCGCCGATAAAGGCAAAGATGGCACCCGCCGACTTGTAGGCCATGAACCACGACAGCAGACAGGTGAGGATACCCAGCACCAGCAACCAGCGAGGATAGTGGTAGCCGTCCATGAGATCGGAGCGGCGCCAGCCCACGTACATGAAGATGCTCAGACCCAGCGGCAGGATCAGCCCGTTGAAGCCGCCGGCGAACACCAGCAGCGCCGCCGGTGGTTTGCCCAGCATCAGATAAACAGCCAGCGAAATGACAATGAACACGACGGTCGCCAGGTGACGCCCGCGCTCGGTGATGCGTTTTGAAAACACAGTGATAAAGGACATTGATGTGTACGAAGCGCCGATCACACTGCTGATCCCCGCCGCCCACAGCACTAGGCCGAACATCATCATGCCGATATTACCCGCCGCCGCATGGAACGCCTGGGCCGCAGGGTTGGCGCCTTGGCCCGACACGTCGATGACGACGCCACTGGCCACCACCCCGAGAATCGCCAGGAACAGCACATAACGCGCCACGCCCGTGACCAGAATGCCGGTCAGCGCGGCCCTGGAAACCGCTTCAATGTTTTCCACACCCACCGTGCCCCGGTCGAGCAGCCGGTGCGCGCCGGCATAGGTGATGTAGCCGCCGACCGTGCCACCGACGATGGTGGTGATGGCGGCGAAGTCGATGAAATCAGGCCACACCGATTGACGCAGGGCTTCGCCCAACGGCGGATGGGTGGCAAAGGCGGCGAACAGGATCAGGCACACCTTGAGAATGCCCAGCGCCATCATGATGCGGTCCATGGCAATGCCGGCGCGATGGGAGGAGAAAATCGCGATGGCAAGCAGCGCACTCAACGCCCCGCCCCATTTGGGGTCCAGGCCGGTCAACGCATTCAAGCCCAGGCCCGCACCGGCGATATTGCCCAGCATGAACACCAGGCCGCCGGACAGCACCAGCAATGTCAGCAGGTAGCCACTTCCGGGGATTGCCGCGTTGGCCAGGTCCGCTGCGCGCATCCGCGTCAGCGACACGATGCGCCAGACGTTCAACTGCACCACGAAGTCGATCAGGATCGAGGCCAGAATGCCGAACGCAAACGCCGCGCCGAGGGTCGCCGTGAACGTCGCCGTCTGCGTCAGAAAGCCCGGCCCGATGGCCGACGTCGCCATCATGAAAATCGCCGCCACCAGAGAGGCGCGCCGGTCTTTGGTGAACGCTTGAGGGGTCTGTGTCACGGCATCGTTCCTACGGTGAGAGTTACCTCGACTGAGCAATGTGTGTGCCAGAAGCCATGAATCGGCACCTAAGTGTTGGTTGATAAAGGGTTTATTGTTGAACAATCTGTTGTTGATGAGTGATTCATGTGCACTCAATTGTTACCCAAAGCCCGCAAGCTGCTACTTAATGAAGCACGCTCCCTGCGTCATCCTTGTGCCTTGCACCCAGCTCTGATGGAATAACCGCGCGGTTATTCCTACCTTGGATTTCTTATGAACGACGCACCTCCCACTCTTCCTCGCACGCTGGGAGAATCCATCACCCAGGAAATACGCAGAATGCTGGTCGAAGGCGAACTCGTGCCCGGCCAACGCCTGTCCGAAGCCGCACTGGCCGAGACTCTGGATATCTCGCGCAACACCCTGAGAGAAGCGTTCAGAGTGCTGACCCGCGAAGGCCTGCTCAAACACGAACCCAACCGCGGCGTCACCGTCGCAGCGCCCGACATGGCCTCGATCATCGACATCTACCGCGTGCGCCGCTTCATCGAATGCAAGGCCATCGCCCAAGGCTACCCCCAGCACCCCGGCGCCCTGCACATGCAGCAAGCCGTCGAAGCCGGCGCACGCGCACGCGAAGCCAAGGATTGGGTGGCAGTGGGCACGGCCAACATGGCGTTCCACACCGCCATCGTCGAACTCGCCGACAGCCCGCGCCTGCTAGTGTTTTATGGACAAATCTCGGCTGAGTTGCGGCTGGCGTTTGGCTTGCTTAATGATCCGCAGTTTTTGCACCTGCCGTTTCTGGACATGAATGCTTCGATACTTCGGTGTGTGGAGGAAGGGCGTGCGGGGGATGCGGTGGTGATGCTGGAGGGGTATTTGGTGCAGTCGGAGCGGACGGTGTTGGCGGCGTTTGAGCGCAGGGGGAGGGGGTAGGGGAGGTTGCGGGTATAAAAAAGACGTCTGGGGGACGTCTTTTTTTGAAGTGCCATTGACCCTAACGCGCAGCTGTAAACCGTCTCCATCGCTGAGGACGTAGTCCTTGTCTTCGGCTTTACCGCTTTGAGCTGGCGGTCAGAGAGGCGGGAGGCTTGGGCGCACATGAGGTATTCGATGACATCAATTGGTATTGCAAAAATTATCAATGAAAGGCTTGGAATACCACGTGGCGTGGATTGTGCCGGACGTCCATGGACGCTAATAGACCCTAAAGCCCCGTATTTACTGGATTTCAGGCACAAAAAAAGACGCCCTTGGACGTCTTTAGATGTTGAAGTGGTGGAGCCGGGGGGATTTGAACCCCCGTCCGCCAGTACTCCGCTGTCGGTACTACATGCGTAGCCGTTTCTATTAAGTTAACCCTCAGCGACCCGAAGGGCAGGGTGCTTTGGGCGAGTTGTGTAAGTTTTAGCCGCTTCGTCCACAACGTACTGCACGGCGATTCTGTTCTATATGACAATCACTTTGGGTTTACAGACATCCCCTGGTGATTGCTGGACCCGAAGGTACCAGAAGCTCAGGGCTAAGGCTGCTTACGCAGCGAGAGCGAATTCCTGGCCGTAGTTTTCGTCATTGGCAACTATAAGAAGTTGCAACAGTGGATTTACGAGTTCTGTTACCAACTCGGCATGCACCTAAAGTTTCGCGACCGGCGTCGAATCCTAAACGGCCCCGTGCTTGTAACTCGTTGTTTCTTAGTGAGTGACAAGCCTGTGCAGTGTACGTCAAATCGTCGCGGAAGGCCAACCCGAAGGTTGGCCCTCTCGCTTACTGACCGCCTTTGTCGCTGTTTTGCAGGTCCTGCAGGGCCTTGGAACTGATCTCGATGCACTTCTTGTCATCGCCCGCTGCATGAGCAGCCTTGGCCTGGGAGACGGCGGTGTCGATTTCGCCGCTTTTGCCGCTGGCGTCGGTGGCGAGCAGGGCTTTGCCGTTGTTGATTTTGTTGAGGTTGATCTGGCACAGGTCTTTGTCATTACCCGCGGCGAACACAGGGGACGCCAGCATCGCAGCGGTGACAAACAAGCCAGCAAGAGCGGAACGCTTCATGGGGTATCTCCTTGCGCAAAAGGGCTCGACGCTGCTGGCGTTGAACGGCGGCCAGCGACATCACTGATGAGCCTCGTTCGTCGAGGCCTATGCAGATGACTACGCCAGTGCGCAGGGGTTCTGTTTTTTTGCGGGTTTAATGTGTGCGTGCTTTTGTGACGCGGTCAACGAGGTACACCAACCCGTGGTAATCGATGCCGCCATGTTGGCTCAGGCCGATTTCGCAGGTGCGGCTGGTGGAAATGCCTTCACTGCAAGAGTGCACCGCCGTCTTGAGTGAGCGCAGGGCGTGGGCGTTGAGTTCCGGCGTGGTGAAGCCTTTGTCGCCGGCGAAACCGCAGCAGTGGATACCTTCCGGAATGACCACGGTGTTGGCGCAGTGTCGTGCAAGGTCGATCAGTGCCTGGCTTTCGCCCAGGTGTTGAGTGCTGCAGGTGACGTGTACAGCGATTGACGCTTGCTGAGGAGTGAAGTCGAGGCGGTCCATCAGGTGGGTGCGGATAAATCGTACGGGGTCGTAGAGGTCCAGGCGTGTTTCGCCCAGGTCTTGCACCAGGCGCAGTGTGCAGGGGCTGGTGTCGCAGTAGATCGGATCGAGGCCGCCACGGCTGGCCTGGAGCAGGGCGCCGATCAGTTCCTGGCGCTTGTGATCGGCCTGTTCGGCGTAGCCTTTTGAGGCGAAGGGTTGGCCACAGCACAGGCTGTCGAGGTTGTCGGGGATGACGACTTGGTAACCGGCTTTTTCCAACAGGCTGCGGGTTTTGTCGTACAGCGACATTTGCTCTTTATCTGCCGCCGCCGGCCCCATCGCGCGTGAGACGCAAGCGGCGAGGTAGACCACGCGCGGACGTCCGTCGGTGGCTGCGAGGCTGAAGCGAATGGTTTTTTCCGGTTGCGGCATGGCAGTGGTCCACTGCGGGATCTGCCCCTTGGACAGTCTGCTCATCTGCGCCGACAATTTTGCCAGGCGCGGGGCGCCCAATAGCATGCGCGCGCCGTTGGCGACATGCAGGGTGAATCGCATGCCTTGCAGCGCAGTGGCGAAATGGGTGGCGAGCCATTCGGCAGTTTTCCTGCGGTCGGCGTCTCGGCTGCGCAGCTTTTTCATCAGGTCACCGGTATTGATGCCTACAGGGCAGCGCTGGGCGCACAGCCCGGTGGCGGCGCAGGTATCGATGCCCTGGTACTGGTAGGCGGCTTCGAGTTCGGCGGTATCCACGCCCGCGCGTTTCCTGGCCTGGATGTCACGCCAGATCACGATGCGCTGGCGCGGGCTCAGGGTCAGGCCATTCGACGGGCACACCGGCTCGCAAAATCCGCACTCGATACACTTATCCACAAGCTCGTCGGCAGCCGGCAGGGGCTTGAAGTGCTTGAGATGGATTTGCGGGTCTTCGCTGAGCACTACGTCCGGGTTGAGAATGCCGTTGGGGTCGAGCAGGCGCTTGAGCTGCCACATCAGTTGATAGGCCTCGCTGCCCCATTCCAGTTCGACGAATGGCGCCATGTTGCGGCCGGTGCCGTGTTCGGCCTTCAACGAGCCGCCGAATTCCACGGCCACCAACTGCGCCACGTCATCCATGAACGCTTGATAGCGTGTGATTTCTTGCGCGCTGTTGAAGCCTTGGGTGAACACGAAGTGCAGATTGCCCTCCAGGGCGTGTCCGAACAGGATGGCTTCGTCGTAGTGATGTTTGTCGAACAGCGCGATCAGACGGTTTACGCCGATGGCCAGTTGCTCGACCGGGAAGGTCACGTCTTCGATGATGACGGTGGTGCCGGTCTTGCGCACCGCCCCGACGGCGGGGAAGGTGTCTTTGCGGATCGCCCACAGCCGGGCGTTTGCCACGGGGTCTTCAGTGAAGTCGACCTGCTTCTCCACCGCAAAGGAGGCCAGGGCCTTCATGATCAGCGCCAGTTGCTCACGGAGTAATGACGGCGACGCCGCGCGGGATTCAATCAATAGGGCGCAGGCTGTTTCCGATAGGTGCTGTACGAATTCGGGCATGCCTGGCTTGTTTTGCACGGAGCGCAGGCTGCGTCGGTCCAGCAGTTCCACGGCGGAAACTGGCTGGGTTTTCAGGGCGGTTACGGCGTTGCAGCAGGTCTCGACATTCGGGAATACGATCAGCGCCGAGGCTTTGTTCGGATGGTCGACCACCGTGTTGTAGGTCACGGCACTGATAAACCCCAGGGTGCCTTCGGAGCCCACCAGCAAGTGGCTGAGGATCTCCAGTGGGTCATCAAAATCCACCAGGGCGTTGAGTGACAGGCCGGTGGTGTTTTTCAGTCGGTATTTATGGCGGATGCGTGCGGCCAATTCGGCATTCGCCCGCGTCTGGCGACCGAGTGTCGCCAAGCGTTCAAGCAGCGCGCCGTGCCGATTGCGAAATACCGTGACGCTTGCCGCGTCTTCGGTGTCCAGGCGGCTGCCATCGGCCAACACCAAGCGGATGCCGGCGAGGGTGTGATAAGTGTTCTGCGCCGTACCGCAGCACATGCCGCTGGCGTTGTTGGCGACTATGCCGCCGATTTTGCAGGCATTGATTGACGCCGGATCCGGCCCGATCTTGCGCCCGAACGGGGCGAGCCAGGCATTGGCCTGGGCACCGATTACGCCTGGCTGCAGGCGGATTTGCAGGCCTTGCCCGCGAATCTCGCGGCCGTTCCAATTGTCGCCCAGGACGATCAGTACCGAATCGCTGATGGCCTGCCCGGACAGGCTGGTTCCCGCTGCGCGGAATGTCACGGGTACGCCATCGCGTTGCGCCCATTGCAGCAGCGCGACCACTTCGTCTTCCGACTCGACGCGGATCACCAGGTGTGGGATCAGTCGGTAAAAACTGGCATCGGTACCGAAGGCGAGCGTTGAAAGTGGATCGTCGAAACGCCGATCTTTCGGGATCAGTTGTGCGACATCGCTCAGGAAAGCAGTAGGCAGACTCATCGATCCTCCAGAAACAGCAGACGCCGGAGACGCTGTCCGGTGTCGATTCCTATCCTGTTACGCGCAGGTCATCAGCATACCGGTGAACCGGTAAGTGTGCGCTGGCGTTATCGGGAGCTGTATCGGGAGGAGGTCTGTGGGAGGCGAGGGCATGTAGCCACGGGAGGTTCCCGGGGCTACGCCGTGACAAGGTTAGTCTTCCTTGCCTTTGTTGCGTACGGCGCGATGCAGCTCGCGATTGGAATCGCGCTCACGTTCGGTGTCGCGCTTGTCGTATTCCTTTTTACCCTTGCCCAGCGCAATCTCGCACTTGACCAGGTGCTTGCTCCAGTACCAGGACAGGCAAATGCAGGCATAGCCTTTCTGTTGCACGGCAGCGGCGAGCTTTTCCAGTTCGCGGGCGTTGAGCAACAGCTTGCGTGTGCGTACCGGGTCGGCAATCACGTGGGTGCTCGCGGTGGTCAGCGGGGTAATATGACTGCCGAGCAGCCACGCCTCGCCATCCTTGAGCAGCACATAGCTGTCAACCAACTGCAGCTTGCTGGCGCGCAGACTTTTTACTTCCCAGCCGGCCAGGACCAGACCAGCCTCGAAACGGTGTTCGATGAAGTAATCGTGTCGCGCCTTTTTATTTTGCGCGATGGTCCCTGTAGGGTGTTTCTTTTGTTTAGCCATAGGGGCGGCATTATAGGGAGTTGCGAGCGTGTCGGCTACGGTCAAGCTGCGTGCTTGAGCGTGTTGAGCGAATCCCGGACAATGCGGGCAGTTCTTTGGTTTTTTTCTCTCGCGGATTGGGCTGTTTTTTTCGCGATGTTTGTCTCAGCAGTGGAAATAACGCTCACATGACGACGCATATTCAACGTTCGGCCCTGCTGCCTTATCCGGCGCAGGCGCTCTATGACCTGGTCAACGACGTGGCGCGTTACCCGGAATTTCTACCCTGGTGCTCGACCGCTGAAGTGCTGGAAGGCAGTGGCGAGTACATGGTTGCCAGTGTTGGCGTCGCCAAGGGCGGCCTTAGCCAGCACTTTGTCACGCGCAATATCCTGGTGCCTGGCAAATCCATCGAGATGAATCTGCAGGAAGGCCCTTTTACGCAGTTGCATGGCGTGTGGGTATTCAAGGCATTGACCGAGAAGGCCTGCAAGATCAGCCTGGATCTGTCCTTTGATTACGCCGGGCCGATTGTGCGGGCGACGTTGGGGCCGCTGTTCAATCAGGCAGCGAATACGTTGGTCGACGCCTTCTGTGAACGAGCCAAGCAACTGCATGGTTGAGATTGAAGTGGTGTATGCCACCGCCGAACGCCAGGTTTTATTGGCTGTAAGTGTGCCGGTCGGTACTCATCTGCGGGCAGCCGTGCAGGCGTCGGGAATGGCTGCGCAATTTCCTGAAGTGGAGCTTGCCGATTGCCCGTTGGGGATTTTTGGCAAGGTGGTGACGGATGCCGAGACTCGCCCTGTGCAGTCGGGTGACCGCATCGAGATTTATCGCCCGCTGCTGGCAGATCCCAAGGAAGTGCGCAGGCTGCGCGCGGCCAAGGCTGCGCTGGCCAGACAGAGAAACGACTAGGCTTGCCAATTGGCAGGCAACAAAAAGCCCGGCATGCCGGGCTTTTTATCGAGCGCCGCTAACTTACTGCGGGCTGGTGTCCAGAGGCTGTGGCGACGGGACTGGAACAGTTTCCACACCGTCGACGTCTTTCTGGATCTTGTCCAGCAAAGAGCCAGGCTTGGCCGGTACTTCGGACTTGGGCTGCTCACTTTGCTGCGCGGGAGCAGGCACAGGTGCAGTGCCGGTGTCCTTACCAAGCAGGGCTTCATCACGGCTTACGCCAGGCATGAAGTCACCGGAAAGGCTGACGAGCTGATCATTGCCATTGAAAATGACGCTAACGCGTTCCTGCTGGCGTTCACCGCCACCCGGTTGAAGGCTGTACAGATAATCCCAGCGATCGGCATGGAAAGTGTCGGTCAGCAGGGGGTTACCCATGATAAACCGTACTTGCCGTCGGGTCATTCCGGGGCGTAACTGGTCTATCATGTCCTGCGTGACGACATTGCCCTGCTGGATGTCGATTTTGTAAACCCCGGGGAATGAACAACCGGCGAGTGCGAGCAGTCCCACAAAGGTGAAACTGGTTAGCAAGAGCTTGGTGTTTTGCATCGGTGGGCGACTTCCACTATCTTGGCTGGGACAACGTAAACGCCGATCATACCCGTATTAAGAGAAGCTGCGAAGCAGCATCCGCGAGAAAGCTAACCATGGTTGAAAATAGCGAACTACGCAAAGCCGGTCTCAAAGTGACTCTGCCTCGAGTCAAGATTCTACAAATGCTCGATTCTGCTGAGCAGCGCCACATGAGTGCCGAGGATGTCTACAAGGCGCTGATGGAGTCTAACGAGGACGTAGGCCTGGCCACGGTTTACCGTGTGCTGACCCAGTTTGAAGCCGCAGGGCTGGTGGTTCGCCATAATTTCGACGGCGGTCATGCAGTGTTCGAACTGGCTGACGGTGGTCATCACGACCACATGGTTGACCTGGATACCAATGAGGTTATCGAGTTCACCAGTCCGGAAATCGAAGCCCTTCAGCACAAGATCGCTGAGGAGCATGGCTTCGATTTGGTTGACCACAATCTCGTGCTCTACATACGTAAGAAAAAGTAAAAGTCGTTGCAGATTCGCTCTGCAAAACGATAGAAGGCGACCCCAGGGTCGCCTTCGTGCTTTCTATAGGAGGGAGAAGAGACTCAACTCAAGCCTTGGCCGCTACCACCATTTTCTTCGCGTGAGCCAGAGACTCCTTGGTCAAGTCGATGCCGCCGAGCATTCGCGCCACTTCCTCCACGCGCTCGGACTTGTTCAGCTTGGACACGGCCGTATGGGTCGCATCACTGCCTCGGACCTTATGCACAAACAAATGCTGATGGCCCTGGGCTGCCACTTGCGGCAAGTGAGTCACGGTCAGCACCTGGCCGCGATCTCCAAGCCGACGCAACAACTGGCCGACAATTTCTGCAGTTGGGCCGCCAATCCCCACGTCTACTTCGTCGAACACCAGCGTCGGTACGCGTGACGTTTGTGCGGTGATGACCTGGATCGCCAGGCTGATGCGTGACAACTCACCACCGGACGCCACTTTTGCCAGAGCCTTGAGCGGTTGCCCAGGGTTGGCGCTGACCAGCAGTTCCACCTGTTCCAGGCCGTGAGGCTGCAGTTCGTTGTTGGCATTGGCGCGAAGCTCGATCATGAAGCGGCCGCCCGGCATGCCCAGTCGCTGGATCTCTTGTTCCACTGCACCGGCCAGGCGGGTGGATGCCTGCTGGCGAAGCTCGCTCAGCTCCCTGGCCTTTTCCTGATAATGCCGGGCGAACGAAGCGAGTTCATCGCCCAGCCGCTCTATGGATTCATCATTGGCGTTCAGTGTTTCGATTTCATCCATCAGTTTCTGCTGCATCGCAGCCACTTCACTGGGCTGGATGCGATGTTTGCGCGCCAGGGTATAGATAGTGTCCAGGCGTTCTTCGATTTGCTGCAGGCGTGCAGGGTCGGCATCGAAGTGGTCGAGGAAGCGGTTGAGTTCGCCCACGGCTTCCTCGACCTGGATCTGCGCACTGGTGAGCAGAGTAGTGGCTTCGCTCAGCGAGCCGGATGCGTTGTTTACGCTTGAAAGCCGATTGAGGCTGGCCGTGAGTGCATTCAGTACGTTACCCGAATCACTCTCGCTGCATTGCTCCACCACTTGGCGGCATATGCCCAGCAGGGTCTCGGCGTTCGTGAGGTTTTTGTGTTCCTGTTCCAGCTGTTCCAGTTCGCTTTCGCCAAGACTCAGGCTTTCCAGTTCTTCAAGTTGATAGCTGAGCAACTGGTGGCGAGCACGTTGCTCGTCGCCGGAGTTTGAGAGGCGCTCCAGCTCCTGGCGGGTCTGACGCCAGCGCTGGGCGGCCAGTTGGACCTGGCGCGCCAGTTCGGTGGCGCCTGCGTATTCGTCGAGCAGTCGGCGATGGGTGTCGGTTTTCAGCAGCGACTGATGTTCATGCTGACTGTGGATGTCGATCAGCAATTCGCCCAGGGCCTTCAAGTCGCCGAGGGGGCAGGGCGTGCCATTGATATAGCCGCGCGAACGCCCTTCGGCAGTGATGACCCTGCGCAGGATGCAGGGGCCTTCATGGTTCAGGTCGCGCTCGGCCAGCCAGGTTTCGGCCTCGGGGATGTCCGCCAGGTCGAAGGTAGCCAATATGTCGGCCTTGTCTGCACCGGGGCGCACCACGCCACTGTCGGCACGGTCGCCGAGTGTGAGGCCCAGGGCGTCGAGCATGATCGACTTGCCGGCGCCGGTTTCGCCTGTGATTACGCTCATCCCGCGATCCAGTTCGAGATCCAGATGTTCAACGATGGCGTAGTTATGTACGGACAGGTGCACGAGCATGACGGCCGCTCCCAGGCTTTAGGTCTGGTTATTTATACAGTGTTTTATTCAGGGCTGACAATCCTCACGCTTAGCTCGATTTGCTTGGTCAATCGTTTTTTTTAGCGCAATGCAGAATGAATACGCAGGAAGTGTGCGTGAGTACGCGAAAGACTTTTGGTAACGAACGCGCTCTTGAACCTGAAAATTGTGGCCCCATATACCGGAACAGAAGCGCGAGTTGAGTTCGCGCATGATTTTGAAAGGAGAAATCTATGGCTGACGAACAGACGCAGGATACGCAAGCGCCAGACGCCAATTCGGCTGTCGGCGATGAACTGGCGACTCGTGTGCAAGTGCTCGAAGAGCAATTGGTCGCCGCGCAGGACCAGTCTCTGCGTGTTGCCGCCGATCTGCAGAACGTCCGCCGCCGCGCCGAGCAGGATGTGGAAAAGGCACATAAATTCGCGCTGGAAAAATTCGCCAATGACCTGCTGCCGATCATCGACAGCCTGGAGCGTGGGCTCGAATTGTCCAACCCGGACGACGAAAACATCCGTCCGATGCGCGAAGGTATTGAGCTGACCCTGAAAATGTTCCAGGACACCCTGAAGCGTTATCAACTGGAGGCGATCGATCCGCAAGGTGGCGAGCCGTTCAACGCCGAACATCACCAAGCCATGGCCATGCAGGAAAGCCATGACCTGGAGCCTAACAGTGTGTTGAAGGTGTTCCAGAAGGGTTACCAACTTAACGGTCGCTTGCTGCGCCCGGCAATGGTGGTGGTCAGCAAGGCACCGGCACCGGCTGCACCTTCTATTGATGAGCAGGCTTGAAATCCGCCGCAAGGCCCCCATTTATAAGTCAAGCGTTTAAGTGCTACCGCAGTTAGCCACCACTGCTGCGGCATCCAAATTCAAGTTTCGGGAGAGTAAATCATGGGCAAAATTATCGGTATCGACCTGGGGACCACCAACTCCTGCGTCTCCGTGCTGGAAAACGGCGTAGCTAAAGTTATCGAAAACGCCGAAGGCGCGCGTACCACGCCGTCGATCATCGCTTACGCCAACGATGGCGAAATTCTGGTGGGTCAGTCGGCCAAGCGTCAGGCTGTGACCAACCCGCACAACACCCTGTACGCGGTGAAGCGTCTGATCGGTCGCAAGTTCGACGAAGAAGTCGTGCAGAAAGACATCAAGATGGTCCCGTACAAAATCGCCAAGGCTGACAACGGTGACGCCTGGGTTGAAGTGAACGGCCAGAAAATGTCGCCGCCGCAAATCTCGGCTGAAATCTTGAAAAAGATGAAGAAGACTGCCGAAGATTACCTGGGCGAAACAGTCACCGAAGCGGTGATCACCGTTCCGGCCTACTTCAACGACAGCCAGCGTCAGGCGACCAAAGACGCCGGCCGCATCGCGGGCCTGGACGTTAAACGTATCATCAACGAGCCCACCGCAGCCGCTCTGGCTTACGGTATGGACAAGGCCAAGGGCGATCACACCGTGATCGTTTATGACCTGGGTGGCGGTACCTTCGACGTCTCCGTGATCGAGATCGCGGAAGTGGACGGCGAGCACCAGTTCGAAGTGTTGGCCACCAACGGCGACACCTTCCTGGGTGGTGAAGACTTTGACATTCGTCTGATCGACTACCTCGTTGACGAATTCAAGAAAGAAAGCGGCATGAACCTCAAAGGTGACCCGCTGGCCATGCAGCGCCTGAAAGAGGCGGCCGAGAAGGCCAAGATCGAACTGTCTTCCTCGCAGTCGACCGATGTGAACCTGCCTTACATCACTGCAGACGCTACCGGTCCAAAGCACTTGAACGTGAAAATCTCGCGCTCCAAGCTCGAAGCTCTGGTTGAAGACCTGGTTCAACGCACCATCGAACCTTGCCGCATTGCGCTGAAAGATTCCGGCATCGATGTGGGCGCGATCAACGACGTCATCCTCGTCGGCGGTCAGACCCGTATGCCACTGGTGCAGAAGCTGGTGACCGAGTTCTTCGGCAAGGAAGCACGTAAAGACGTGAACCCGGACGAAGCTGTTGCCATGGGTGCTGCCATTCAGGGCGCGGTATTGGCAGGTGACGTTAAAGACGTGTTGCTGCTGGACGTCAGCCCGCTGACCCTGGGTATCGAAACAATGGGCGGCGTGATGACCGCGCTGATCGAGAAAAACACCACGATTCCTACCAAGAAATCCCAGGTGTTCTCGACTGCCGATGACAACCAGGGCGCCGTGACCATTCACGTGCTGCAAGGTGAGCGTAAGCAGGCTGCGCAGAACAAGTCCCTGGGCAAGTTCGACCTGGCCGAGATTCCACCAGCACCACGCGGCGTGCCGCAAATCGAAGTGACCTTTGACATCGACGCCAACGGCATCCTGCACGTCGGCGCGAAAGACAAGGCCACCGGTAAAGAGCAGAAGATCACCATCAAGGCCAACTCCGGTCTGTCTGATGAAGAAATTCAACAGATGATTCGTGATGCTGAAACCAACGCTGAAGCGGACAAGAAGTTCGAAGAACTGGCCGGTGCCCGTAACCAGGGTGACGCGCTGGTTCACTCGACTCGCAAGATGATCGCTGACGCTGGCGACAAAGTGACCGCTGAGGAGAAGGCCGCGATCGAAGCTGCCGTGGTTGCCCTGGAAGCTGCCGTTAAAGGTGACGACAAGGCTGCCATCGAAGCGAAGGTCGAGGAACTGTCGAAAGTCTCCGCGCCGGTTGCTCAGAAAATGTACGCCGAACAAGGTCAGCCGGCCGAGGGTGCTGCGCAGCACGCAGAGCCTGAAGCCAAGCACGATGACGTGGTTGATGCCGAGTTCGAAGAAGTCAAAGACCAGAAGTAACAGGTCGTCCGGTTGACCGCTTTCCAGCGGTGACTGGTAGGATGTCGCCGCGCGGGAGCTTGCTCCCGCGTTGGCGTGTCTGGGGTATGCGAATTTTTACAGCATGCGACAGCGTTCGGATGCTGGCGGTGTGACCGGGAATGCTCCTGCTTTCCGAGCAATAAATACCGCGCTTTTGGCCGGCTGCCTGGCTAAAAAGCAGTAATGACCAGGATCGTTGAATTGACGTGAGTTGGGTCCGGGCCTGTATTGGGGCTCAACGAGTTTGGCGGGGCTCAGGAGGGTCTGGCCGAACGTCCTTAAGAGTGCAAAGACTTATGGCAAAGCGTGACTATTACGAAGTGTTGGGCGTGGAGCGTGGCTCCAGCGAGGCGGACCTGAAAAAGGCCTACCGTCGCCTGGCGATGAAGCATCACCCGGACCGTAATCCGGACAGCAAAGAATCCGAAGAGATGTTCAAGGAGGCCAATGAGGCCTATGAATGTCTGTCTGACCCCAACAAGCGTGCAGCCTACGACCAGTATGGTCATGCAGGCGTCGACCCGAGCATGGGCGGCGGCGGTGCCGGCTTTGGCGGGCAGAATTTCTCCGATATTTTCGGTGATGTGTTCAGTGACTTCTTTGGTGGTGGCCGCGGTGGTCAGCGCGGTGGCGCCCAGCGTGGCAGCGACCTGCGCTACACCCTTGAGCTGAACCTTGAAGAGGCCGTGCGTGGTACCAGCGTCAATATTCGTGTGCCGACGCTGGTCAACTGCAAGCCGTGCGATGGTTCGGGTGCCAAGAAGGGCTCCTCGCCGATTACCTGCCCGACCTGTGGCGGCATTGGCCAGGTGCGCATGCAGCAGGGTTTCTTCTCGGTGCAGCAGACCTGCCCACGTTGCCATGGTCAGGGCAAGATCATTTCTGATCCGTGTGATTCCTGCCACGGCGAAGGGCGTGTCGAAGAGTACAAGACCCTTTCGGTGAAAGTGCCGGCAGGTGTGGATACCGGTGACCGCATTCGTCTGTCGGGCGAAGGCGAGGCGGGTGCCCAGGGCGGGCCTACGGGCGACCTGTACGTGGTGATCAGTGTGCGCGAGCACTCGATCTTCCAACGCGATGGCAAGCACCTGTTCTGTGAAGTGCCGATCAGCTTTGTGGATGCGGCGTTGGGCGGCGAGTTGGAAATTCCGACGCTCGATGGTCGCGTGAAGCTCAAGATCCCGGAAGGCACCCAGACCGGCAAGCAGTTCCGTATTCGTGGCAAAGGCGTTGCGCCGGTGCGCGGTGGCGGTGCGGGCGACCTGATGTGCCGTGTTGCGGTAGAGACTCCGGTCAATCTGGGCCGCCGTCAGCGTGAGCTGCTGGAGGAATTCCGCAGCTCGCTGGAAGGCGACGACTCCCACTCGCCCAAGACCACGGGCTTCTTCGATGGCGTGAAGCGCTTTTTCGGCGACCTGTAAGGAATGAGTATGCGACGTATAGCCGTGATGGGCGCTGCCGGGCGCATGGGCAAGACGTTGGTCGAAGCGGTGCAGCAGCGCTCGCCGGCGTCGGGGCTGACTGCAGCAATCGTTCGTCCGGGCAGTACGCTGATCGGTGCGGATGCCGGTGAGTTGGCCTCGCTGGGGCGCATCGGTGTGTCGCTGTCCGGCAATCTGGAGCAGGTGGCTGACGAGTTCGACGTACTGATCGACTTCACGCTGCCGGACGTGATGCTGAAAAACCTGGCGTTCTGCCGCAAGGCGGGCAAGGCCATGGTGATTGGCACCACGGGCCTCAGTGCCGAGCAGAAGCAGCTCCTGGTGGAGGCGGGCAGGGATATTCCTGTGGTGTTCGCGGCCAATTTCAGCGTGGGCGTGAATCTTTCGCTCAAGTTGCTGGACCTGGCGGCGCGCGTGCTGGGAGATGAGGCGGATATCGAGATCATTGAAACCCATCACCGTCACAAGATCGATGCGCCATCGGGTACCGCGCTGCGCATGGGTGAGGCGATTGCCGATGCGCTAGGTCGTGATTTGTCGAAGGTCGCGGTCTACGGTCGGGAAGGTCATACCGGCGCGCGTGCGCGTGACACGATTGGTTTCGCTACCGTTCGTGGTGGAGATGTAGTGGGTGATCACACCGTGCTGTTCGCCACCGAAGGCGAGCGATTGGAGATCACCCACAAGGCCTCCAGCCGTATGACGTTTGCCAAGGGCGCGGTACGTGCTGCGCTGTGGCTTGAAAGTCGCGAGCCGGGCCTTTACGACATGCGCGATGTGCTGGACCTGCACTAGGCAGTCGTCAAAAAGGGGGCTCAGGACTATTCCTGGGCTCCGTTTTTACCCGCTAAGCGACGCCCTGTCGCATTCCTCTGCCTTCAAGGCTTATTAGCGGTGGACCAAAAAAGGCTTTTTCTGTAACCTACAGCTTTAGTGTGTTCACTAAAAGCGCGCAGAATAATTCAGTGAAGAAGCGGGGTGACGTGTCCATACGTCACTCCGCTTTTTTACAACCTGCGATCGCCCTTTCAGGCTTTATTTACGGGAGGTCTTCTTGACTAAGCCAGCCATACTCGCCCTTGCTGATGGCAGCATTTTTCGCGGCGAAGCCATTGGAGCCGACGGTCAGACCGTTGGAGAGGTAGTGTTTAACACTGCCATGACCGGCTATCAGGAAATCCTTACCGATCCTTCCTACGCCCAACAGATCGTTACCCTGACCTATCCGCACATCGGCAACACCGGTACCACGCCGGAAGATGTCGAGTCTGATCGTGTCTGGTCGGCTGGCCTGGTCATTCGTGACCTGCCGCTGGTAGCGAGCAACTGGCGTAACACGATGTCGCTGTCCGATTACCTGAAAGCCAACAATGTTGTGGCGATCGCCGGTATCGATACGCGCCGCCTCACGCGCATCCTGCGTGAAAAAGGCTCGCAGAACGGCTGTATCATGGTCGGTGACAATATTTCCGAAGAGGCGGCGATTGCCGCAGCCCAGGGCTTCCCAGGCCTCAAAGGCATGGACCTGGCTAAAGTCGTCAGCGTCAAAGAGAAGTACGAGTGGCGCTCCACGGTCTGGGACTTGAAGACCGACAGCCACGCGACCATCGATGCCGCCGAGCTGCCTTACCACGTGGTCGCTTATGACTACGGCGTGAAGTACAACATCCTGCGCATGCTGGTCGAGCGTGGCTGCCGCGTGACCGTGGTGCCGGCGCAAACCCCTGCCAGCGACGTACTGGCCCTGCAACCGGACGGCGTGTTCCTGTCCAACGGCCCGGGCGACCCCGAGCCTTGTGACTACGCGATCCAGGCCATCAAAGATGTGCTGGAGACCGAGATTCCGGTATTCGGCATCTGCCTGGGCCACCAGTTGCTGGCCCTGGCCTCCGGCGCCAAGACCCTGAAAATGGGGCATGGCCATCACGGTGCCAACCATCCGGTGCAAGACCTGGACACTGGCATTGTGATGATCACCAGCCAGAACCACGGTTTCGCGGTGGATGAAGCGACTTTGCCAAGCAACGTGCGCGCGATTCACAAGTCGCTGTTCGACGGTTCCCTGCAAGGCATCGAGCGCACCGACAAGAGCGCGTTCAGCTTCCAGGGCCACCCTGAAGCGAGCCCGGGCCCGAACGACGTAGCGCCGCTGTTCGACCGTTTCATCAATGAAATGGCCAAGCGACGCTGACTGAGCGGCCTGCGGGCGGCCCCGGTTTTCGGTGGCCCCCGCAGGCACTTCAAGATTGTTCAAGACGGCTTGCCGACTGACCTGCGGATTTGAGTGACAAACCCATGCCAAAACGTACAGACATAAAAAGCATCCTGATTCTCGGCGCCGGCCCGATCGTGATCGGCCAGGCCTGCGAATTCGACTACTCCGGCGCCCAGGCTTGTAAAGCCCTGCGTGAAGAGGGCTATCGCGTCATCCTGGTGAACTCCAACCCGGCCACCATCATGACCGACCCGGACATGGCCGACGCCACCTACATCGAGCCGATCAAATGGCAGACCGTTGCCAAGATCATCGAGAAAGAGCGTCCGGACGCCCTGCTGCCGACCATGGGTGGCCAGACCGCTCTGAACTGCGCCCTGGACCTGGAACGCGAAGGCGTTCTGGAGAAGTTCGGCGTGGAGATGATCGGTGCCAACGCCGACACCATCGACAAGGCTGAAGACCGTTCGCGTTTCGACAAGGCCATGAAGTCCATCGGTCTGGACTGCCCGCGCTCCGGTATCGCCCACAGCATGGAAGAGGCCAACGCGGTTCTCGAAAAGCTGGGCTTCCCGTGCATCATCCGTCCGTCGTTCACCATGGGCGGCACCGGTGGCGGTATTGCTTACAACCGCGAAGAGTTCGAAGAAATCTGCGCCCGTGGCCTGGACCTGTCGCCGACCAAAGAGCTGCTGATCGACGAATCCCTGATCGGCTGGAAAGAGTACGAGATGGAAGTTGTCCGCGACAAAAAGGACAACTGCATCATTGTCTGCTCCATCGAAAACTTCGACCCGATGGGCGTGCACACCGGTGACTCGATCACCGTTGCTCCAGCGCAGACCCTGACGGACAAGGAATACCAGATCATGCGTAACGCCTCGTTGGCGGTATTGCGTGAGATCGGCGTTGAAACCGGCGGTTCCAACGTTCAGTTCGGCATCTGCCCGGACACCGGCCGCATGGTCGTGATCGAGATGAACCCGCGTGTATCGCGTTCATCGGCGCTGGCCTCGAAAGCGACCGGTTTCCCGATTGCGCGCATCGCTGCCAAATTGGCTATCGGTTACACCCTGGACGAGCTGCAAAACGAAATCACGGGCGGCGCCACGCCGGCGTCTTTCGAGCCATCCATCGACTACGTTGTGACCAAGCTGCCGCGCTTTGCTTTCGAGAAGTTCGCCAAGGCTGACGCGCGCCTGACCACCCAGATGAAATCCGTGGGTGAAGTCATGGCCATCGGCCGGACCTTCCAGGAATCCTTGCAGAAAGCCCTGCGTGGCCTGGAAGTTGGTGTTTGCGGTCTGGACGAGAAGCTCGACCTGAGCAACCCGGAAAGCATGAGCGTCCTCAAGCGTGAGTTGACCGTACCGGGTGCCGAACGTATCTGGTATGTGGCCGATGCTTTCCGCGCGGGCATGACCGTCGAAGATATCTTCGGCATGAACATGATCGACCCATGGTTCCTGGTGCAGATCGAAGATCTGATCAAGGAAGAAGAGAAGGTCAAGACCCTCGGTCTGTCGTCTATCGACCGCGACCTGATGTTCCGCCTCAAGCGCAAAGGCTTTTCCGATCAACGCCTGGCCAAGCTGCTGGGTGTGACCGAGAAAAACCTGCGCACCCATCGTCACAAGCTGGACATC
Organism: Pseudomonas sp. Leaf59; assembly: GCF_920984685.1. Classification (NCBI taxonomy): domain Bacteria; kingdom Pseudomonadati; phylum Pseudomonadota; class Gammaproteobacteria; order Pseudomonadales; family Pseudomonadaceae; genus Pseudomonas; species Pseudomonas sp. Leaf59. The sequence continues at coordinate 165,315 of NZ_CAKLBR010000008.1, forward strand.
TTCCCGGTCTACAAGCGCGTTGACACTTGCGCGGCCGAGTTCGCCACCGACACCGCGTACATGTACTCCACCTACGAGGAAGAGTGCGAAGCCGCGCCGTCGGGACGCGACAAGATCATGATCCTCGGTGGCGGCCCCAACCGTATCGGCCAGGGCATCGAGTTCGACTACTGCTGCGTACACGCCGCTCTCGCCCTGCGCGAAGACGGGTACGAGACCATCATGGTCAACTGCAACCCGGAAACTGTTTCCACCGACTACGACACCTCTGATCGCCTGTACTTCGAGCCGGTGACCCTGGAAGACGTGCTGGAAATCTGCCGTGTCGAGAAGCCAAAAGGCGTGATCGTCCAGTACGGCGGCCAAACCCCGCTGAAACTGGCGCGTGCCCTTGAAGCCGCCGGCGTGCCGATCATCGGCACCAGCCCGGACGCCATCGACCGTGCCGAAGACCGTGAGCGCTTCCAGCAAATGGTTGAGCGCCTGAACCTGCGTCAGCCGCCTAACGCCACCGTGCGCAGCGAAGACGAAGCCATCCGTGCTGCCAGCAAGATCGGCTACCCACTGGTGGTGCGTCCGTCCTACGTGCTGGGCGGTCGTGCGATGGAAATCGTCTACGAAGAAGAAGAACTCAAGCGTTACCTGCGTGACGCGGTGAAAGTGTCCAACGACAGCCCGGTGCTGCTCGACCACTTCCTCAACTGCGCCATCGAGATGGATGTGGATGCGGTGTGCGACGGCACTGACGTGGTAATCGGCGCAATCATGCAGCACATTGAACAGGCGGGCGTTCACTCCGGTGACTCCGCGTGCTCGCTGCCGCCGTACTCGCTGCCGGCGCACATCCAGGACGAGATGCGCGAACAGGTCAAGAAAATGGCTCTGGAGCTGGGTGTGGTCGGCCTGATGAACGTGCAGTTGGCGCTGCAGGGCGAAGACATCTACGTCATCGAAGTCAACCCGCGTGCTTCGCGTACCGTGCCGTTTGTTTCCAAGTGCATCGGTGTGTCCCTGGCCATGATCGCTGCCCGCGTGATGGCCGGTAAGACCCTGAAGGAAATCGGCTTCACCAAGGAAATCATTCCGAACTTCTACAGTGTGAAAGAGGCGGTGTTCCCCTTCGCCAAGTTCCCTGGCGTGGACCCGATCCTGGGCCCTGAGATGAAGTCCACCGGTGAAGTGATGGGTGTGGGTGATACGTTCGGTGAAGCTTTCGCCAAGGCCCAGATGGGCGCCAGCGAAGTGCTGCCGACCGGCGGGACTGCGTTCATCAGCGTGCGTGATGACGACAAGCCACTGGTTGCAGGGGTTGCCCGTGATCTGATCAACTTGGGCTTCGAAGTCGTGGCTACCGCCGGGACCGCCAAGCTGATCGAAGCTGCCGGCCTGAAAGTACGTCGCGTGAACAAGGTGACGGAAGGCCGTCCGCACGTGGTCGACATGATCAAGAACGACGAAGTCACGTTGATCATCAACACCACCGAAGGTCGCCAGTCGATCGCGGACTCCTACTCCATTCGTCGTAATGCCTTGCAGCACAAGATCTACTGCACCACCACCATTGCTGCTGGCGAAGCCATCTGCGAAGCGCTCAAGTTCGGTCCGGAAAAGACCGTGCGTCGCTTGCAGGATCTACACGCAGGATTGAAGGCATGACCAAATACCCAATGACCGTCCAGGGCTTCAAGGCCCTGGAAGAGGAGCACGCCCACCTGACCAAGGTCGTACGTCCAAAGCTGAGCCAGGACATCGGTACGGCCCGCGAGCTGGGTGACTTGAAGGAAAACGCCGAATATCATGCCGCTCGCGAACAGCAAGGCATGGTCGAGGCGCGTATTCGCGACATCGAAGGCCGCCTGCAGAATTCGGTGGTTATCGATGTGACGACGATTCCGAAGACCGGCAAGGTGATTTTCGGCACGACCGTGGAAATCGCCAACGTCGAGACTGATGAAAGCGTCGTCTACCACATCGTGGGCGAGGACGAAGCTGACTTCAAACTCGGCAAGATCTCCGTAGGTTCACCGCTGGCCCGTGCCTTGATTGCCAAGGAAGAGGGTGACGTGGTGGCCGTTAAGACGCCGGGTGGTGTGATCGAGTACGAGATTGTTGAAGTTCGTCACGTCTGAAAGACGGCGCCCGCTGCGTGCGGGCGCCATGCTTTGGCAATTGGCCCAGATGCTGTGGGTCGGTGGCCTGTGGTTGTTGCACATCGGCGTGTTGCCGGCGTTGGGCCTGATTGGCCTGGCGCCGATGCTGATCGATGAGATTGACGGATTATTGAGTGCGCTGCTGGTGGGTTTTTCAGCGGCGTGCGTGACGCTCCAGGCGCTGGTGCTGGTTACGGCTGAAGGCGCTGGGAGTTTGTTGCGGGATATTCGCGGGCAACTGCTGTTGATGGCGCTGTATGCCTGCGCGATGTTTTGCGCGGTGCATCTCTGGCTGCCGGAAGCGTTGCGCTGGCAGCTGTTCAGCTATCTTGTGTTAGGGTTTTCCGGCCTGGTGCTGGTGATGCAGCCGGCGCCGGGGTGGAGTGGCGGGGCGCGCGAAGCACGCCCGTGACCCTTTTCGTTACTTGAAGCGATGAACGTTCGACAGTTGCTTGTTGACGCTGAAGTTCTTGCGGTACAGCAGCGCCATCTTGCCGATGACCTGGACCAGGTCTGCCTTGCCGACCTTGCACAGTTCTGCAATGGCCGCCAGGCGCGCTTCGCGGTCAAGGATGTTGACCTTGATCTTGATCAGTTCGTGATCGCCCAATGCGCGTTCAAGTTCGGCTAAAACACCTTCAGTCAAACCGTTGTCAGCCACAATCAAAACTGGTTTCAGATGGTGGCCAATGGATTTGTACTGTTTCTTCTGCTCTTGAGTGAGCGGCATAATCTGACCCCTGCGTCTGATCTTGTAAAAAGCGGCGGCCAGTTTACCCGAGCGAGTCCGGGACCGCCCAGTTAATCACGACCCGTTTTATTTTCGAGGTGGCCCGTGGCCCGTTCCAAAACTAGCCTTAAGTGGCTGCAAGAGCATTTCAACGATCCTTACGTCAAAAAGGCGCAGAAGGACGGCTACCGTTCCCGGGCCAGCTACAAACTGCTGGAGATCCAGGACAAGGACAAACTGATTCGTCCAGGCATGAGCGTCATCGACCTGGGTGCGGCACCGGGTGGTTGGTCCCAGGTGACCAGTCGTCTGATTGGTGGGCAAGGCCGGTTGATCGCTTCCGACATCCTTGAGATGGACAGCATCCCCGATGTGACCTTTGTGCACGGCGACTTCACCCAGGATTCTGTCCTGGCCGAGATTCTGGAAGCCGTGGGAAATTCTCAGGTGGACCTTGTGATTTCCGACATGGCCCCCAATATGAGTGGGTTACCGGCTGTCGATATGCCGCGCGCCATGTTCCTCTGTGAACTGGCGCTGGATCTGGCGGGCCGGGTGTTGCGCCCTGGTGGTGATTTTCTGGTGAAGGTCTTCCAGGGCGAAGGTTTTGACGAGTACCACAAGAACATCCGCAAGCTGTTCGACAAGGTTCAGACACGCAAGCCAGACTCTTCCCGGGACAGATCCCGTGAACAGTACCTGCTGTGCCGCGGGTTCCGCGGGGTAGAAGGTGCGGCAAGCGAAGAGCGATTCTGATGTGTTCGAGCAGGGCGATAGGTTTTTTTAAATCGCTTTCGTAATGAAGCTTTACGAATATTGTGTAGTCAAAGTTTCACAAAGGGTTACAGACGGCGTCTGCAAGAGTTGTAGGTAATGTAGTAAGTTAGGCCGGTGAATATCATGCGAAGCGCGCGCCAGCAGCGGAGCTTGCTTCAGAGGGTAGTTAATTGAACGATATGGCAAAGAATCTGATCCTGTGGTTGATCATTGCGGCTGTCCTGGTGACGGTGATGAACAACTTCTCCAGCCCTAACGAGCCGCAGACCCTCAACTATTCCGACTTCATCCAGCAGGTCAAGGATGGCAAGGTCGAGCGCGTAGCGGTTGATGGCTACGTGATTACCGGTAAGCGCAGCGATGGCGACAGCTTCAAGACCATCCGTCCGGCAATCCAGGACAACGGTCTGATCGGCGATCTGGTGGATAACCACGTGGTCGTTGAGGGCAAGCAGCCTGAGCAGCAGAGCATCTGGACCCAACTTCTGGTCGCGAGCTTCCCGATCCTGGTGATCATTGCCGTGTTCATGTTCTTCATGCGCCAGATGCAAGGTGGCGCCGGGGGCAAGGGCGGGCCGATGAGCTTCGGCAAGAGCAAGGCGCGTCTGCTTTCTGAAGATCAGGTGAAGACCACATTGGCGGACGTCGCGGGTTGCGACGAGGCAAAGGAAGAAGTAGGCGAGCTGGTTGAGTTCCTGCGCGATCCTGGCAAGTTCCAGCGCCTTGGCGGCCGTATTCCTCGCGGCGTGCTGATGGTCGGTCCTCCGGGTACTGGTAAAACCTTGCTGGCCAAGGCGATTGCCGGTGAAGCCAAGGTGCCTTTCTTCACGATTTCCGGTTCCGACTTTGTCGAGATGTTTGTCGGCGTCGGCGCCAGCCGTGTTCGTGACATGTTCGAACAGGCCAAGAAACACGCGCCATGCATCATCTTCATCGATGAAATCGACGCCGTGGGTCGCCATCGTGGTGCCGGCATGGGCGGCGGTCATGATGAGCGCGAGCAGACCCTCAACCAGTTGCTGGTCGAGATGGACGGTTTTGAGATGAATGACGGCATCATCGTGATTGCCGCGACCAACCGTCCGGACGTGCTGGACCCCGCGTTGCTGCGTCCAGGCCGTTTCGACCGTCAGGTTGTGGTTGGTTTGCCGGATATCCGTGGTCGTGAACAGATCCTGAAAGTACACATGCGCAAAGTACCAATGGGCGACGATGTGGCCCCGGGCGTGATTGCCCGTGGTACCCCAGGCTTCTCCGGTGCCGACCTGGCCAACCTGGTCAACGAGGCTTCGCTGTTTGCGGCCCGCACCGGCAAGCGCATTGTGGAAATGAAAGAGTTCGAGCTGGCCAAGGACAAGATCATGATGGGCGCCGAGCGCAAATCCATGGTCATGTCCGAGAAAGAGAAGCAGAACACTGCTTACCACGAGGCGGGTCACGCCATCGTTGGTCGTGTTGTGCCTGAGCATGACCCGGTCTACAAGGTTTCGATCATTCCTCGCGGCCGTGCCCTGGGTGTGACCATGTTCCTGCCGGAAGAGGATCGTTACAGCCTTTCCAAGCGTGCGTTGATCAGCCAGATCTGCTCGCTGTATGGCGGTCGAATCGCTGAGGAGATGACCCTGGGCTTCGATGGGGTCACCACCGGTGCCTCCAACGACATCATGCGCGCCAGCCAGATTGCGCGGAACATGGTGACCAAGTGGGGCTTGTCGGAAAAACTGGGCCCATTGATGTATGCCGAGGAAGAAGGCGAAGTGTTCCTGGGTCGTGGCGGTGGTGGTCAAAGCGCAAGCTTCTCCGGTGAAACAGCCAAGCTGATCGACTCCGAAGTGCGCAGTATCATTGACCAGTGCTACGGCACGGCCAAGCAGATCCTGACTGACAATCGCGACAAGCTGGACGCCATGGCTGACGCGCTGATGAAGTACGAGACCATCGATGCCGATCAGATAGACGACATCATGGCCGGTCGTGCGCCGCGTGAGCCGCGCGACTGGGAAGGTGGTTCGGGTACTTCGGGCACTCCGCCTGTGGTTCAGAACGAACGCCCTGAAGCCCCGATTGGCGGTCCTGCAGCTGACCACTAAGGTTTGAAATGACTTCTGCGTTGTCCTCCACCCGGTTGCCTTGCGGCAATCGGGTTCTTGATTTGGCCCATACACATGTCATGGGCATTCTCAATGTAACCCCCGATTCTTTCTCCGATGGTGGCCGCTTTAGCCAACGGGATGCCGCTTTGCGTCATGCCGAGGCCATGGTGTCTGCTGGCGCGACCTTGATTGATGTGGGGGGCGAGTCGACCCGGCCTGGCGCGCGCGTGGTCTCTCCGCTGGAGGAGCTGGAGCGCGTAGCGCCAATTGTCGAGTGCATCGCCCGCGAGCTGGACGTGATCATTTCGATCGATACTTCGACGCCCGCTGTAATGCGCGAAACCGCGCGGCTGGGTGCCGGCCTGATCAATGATGTGCGTGCGCTGAGGCGTGATGGCGCGCTGGATGCCGCTGCGGCGACCGGTCTGCCGGTCTGTCTGATGCATATGCTGGGCGAGCCCGGCAATATGCAGGACAATCCCCATTACGATGACCTGGTGGGCGAGGTGAGTGGTTTTCTCGCTGGGCGCATGGCGCAGTGTGCCGCAGCAGGCATTGCGCCGGAGAGGGTCATTCTTGATCCGGGTTTTGGCTTCGCCAAGACTCTGCAACACAATTTAAGCCTGTTCAAACACATGGAAGCCCTGCATGCCCTTGGTCGACCGTTGCTGGTCGGCGTTTCCCGCAAAAGCATGATAGGGCTGGCCTTGAATCGCCCGGTAGGTGAGCGTTTGTATGGCGGCCTTGCGTTGGCCGCGCTTGCCGTAGGCAAGGGTGCGCGCATTCTGCGTGTGCACGATGTTGCCGAGACTGTTGATGTGGTGCGCATGATTGCCGCTGTAGAATCAGCTGAATAAGAATGATGGAGCACTTATGACTAAAAAATACTTTGGCACCGACGGTATCCGTGGTCGGGTCGGCGAATTTCCAATTACCCCTGATTTCATGCTCAAGCTGGGTTGGGCGGCAGGCATGGCGTTCCGCAGCATGGGCGCGTGCCGCATCCTGGTAGGCAAGGACACACGCATTTCAGGCTACATGTTCGAATCCGCCCTTGAGGCCGGCTTGTCGGCCGCCGGTGCCGACGTTATGTTGCTGGGCCCAATGCCCACGCCTGCGATTGCTTACCTGACGCGTACCTTTCACGCTGAAGCCGGTATCGTGATCAGTGCGTCGCATAACCCGCATGATGACAATGGCATCAAATTTTTCTCGGGGCAGGGCACCAAGTTGCCGGACGAGATCGAATTGATGATCGAAGAGTTGCTGGACGCGCCGATGACGGTGGTTGAATCCAGCAAGTTGGGCAAGGTGTCGCGGATCAACGACGCGTCCGGTCGCTATATCGAATTCTGCAAAAGCAGTGTGCCCACCAGTACCAGTTTTGCCGGGTTGAAGATTGTGGTTGATTGCGCCCATGGTGCCACCTACAAGGTCGCGCCAAGCGTATTCAAGGAGTTGGGTGCCGACGTGACCGTGCTGTCGGCCCAGCCCAACGGCTTGAACATCAACGACAACTGCGGTTCCACCCATATGGAGCAATTGCAGGCGGCTGTGCTCGCCGAGCATGCCGATCTGGGTATTGCCTTCGACGGTGACGGTGACCGCGTGCTGATGGTGGATCACACAGGCGCCGTGGTAGATGGCGATGACCTGCTGTTCATCATCGCGCGCGACCTGCATGAGCGTAACAAGCTGCAAGGTGGCGTCGTCGGTACATTGATGAGCAACCTGGGGCTTGAGTTGGCGCTGGCAGATCTGGGTATTCCGTTCATCCGCGCCAACGTTGGCGACCGTTACGTCATTGCCGAGCTGCTCGAGCGTAACTGGTTGGTAGGCGGAGAGAACTCAGGGCACGTCGTGTGTTTCCAGCACACCACCACGGGCGATGCAATTATTGCCGCATTGCAGGTGCTGCTGGCTCTGCGTCGTCGCAAGGAAAGCCTTGCCCAGGCGCGTCAGGCCCTGCGCAAGTGTCCACAAGTGTTGCTCAATGTGCGTTTTGCCGGTGGTGAAAATCCAATCGAGCATCCGGCTGTCAAAGAGGCCTGCGAGCGCGTGACGCTGGCGATGGAAGGGCGTGGGCGCGTGTTGCTGCGCAAGTCTGGCACAGAGCCTCTGGTGCGCGTCATGGTCGAAGGTGAAGACGAAACACAGGTTCGCGGCCATGCCGAAGACCTGGCAAAACTGGTAACTGAAGTTTGCGCCTGAATTCGGCTTGCCAGTGATGGTGTGGTTGGGTAACATCTGCGCCCACTTTGACCGACGGGGTACAGCATGCGTCGCACGATGGTAGCTGGTAACTGGAAGATGCACGGTACCCGCGCCAGTGTCGCTGAGCTGATCGACGGCCTTCGTGAGTTGGCCCTGCCTGGCGGTGTCGATGTCGCAGTTTTCCCGCCTTTGTTGCATGTCAGCCAAGTGGTTGATGGCTTGAAAGGTACGTCGATTCAGGTCGGCGCGCAGAACTCTGCGGTGGAGCCCGGCCAAGGCGCGTTGACGGGTGAGGTTGCGCCTAGTCAGCTGGTCGATGCGGGTTGCACCTATGTACTGGTTGGGCACTCGGAACGTCGCCAGTTGATGGGCGAAAGTGATCAGATGCTCAATCGCAAGTTCGCAGCGGCGCAGGCCAGTGGCTTGATTCCAGTGTTGTGCGTAGGGGAGACCCTTGAGCAGCGTGAATCGGGCAAGACGATCGAGGTTGTCTCGCGTCAGCTGGACAGCATCATCGATGAGCTGGGTGTTGATGCGTTTGCAAGCGCGGTCATTGCTTACGAGCCGGTCTGGGCCATTGGCACCGGACTGACTGCTACACCGCAACAGGCGCAGGATGTGCACGCAGCCATTCGTGCGCAGTTGGCGGAAAAGAATTCTGAAGTCGCACAAGGTGTGCGTCTTCTATACGGCGGCAGCGTGAAGGCGGCCAATGCGGTCGAACTGTTCGGCATGCCGGATATCGATGGGGGGCTCATTGGTGGAGCTTCCCTGAATGCAGATGAGTTCGGTGCGATCTGTCGCGCCGCGGGAAACTGAAAAAATGCTGGAAACAGTCGTAGTCGTTTTTCATCTGTTGGCTGCCTTGGGCGTAGTTGCCCTGGTTTTGCTGCAACAGGGCAAAGGTGCGGATGCTGGTGCGTCTTTCGGTGCAGGTGCTTCAAATACTGTGTTCGGAAGCCAAGGTTCCTCTACCTTTCTTAGTAAGTTTACTGCTATACTCGCCGCCGGTTTCTTCATAACCAGCTTGGGGTTAGGTTACTTTGCTAAAGAGAAAGCTCATGTGCTGACTCAAGCAGGTTTGCCAAACCCGGCAGTGTTGGAAGTACCAAAGGCGAAACCGGCTTCTGATGATGTCCCGGTGCTTCAAGAGCAAAAGTCGGCTACTCCAGCGACTGACGTACCTCCAGCTCAAGAGCAAAAGTAAGAAGGGTTGTAAACGCTGTATTGCCGAGGTGGTGGAATTGGTAGACACGCAACCTTGAGGTGGTTGTGCCCATAGGGTGTAGGGGTTCGAGTCCCCTTCTCGGTACCAATTATCAGGAGAGCCCGCTGTTGCGGGCTTTCTTGTAGGTGGAAGGTTACATTGACCCTGTAAGGGATCGGTCGTATACTTCCGCCCCAGCTTTGTCGCGGGGTGGAGCAGTCTGGTAGCTCGTCGGGCTCATAACCCGAAGGTCGTCGGTTCAAATCCGGCCCCCGCAACCAGTTTTAGCGGAGCCCCTTTTAAGGGGCTTTTTGTTAGCTGGACACTTTCAACGCCGCTGTTCGACGGCGTTTCAAGGATGGGCGTTTCGCCCATTTTTTTATTTTGCACAGCATGCACATACATGCACGAGGGGGTTCAGGTGTCGAGCAAGCTAGAAGAGTTGCAGGCCTTGCTGGCCCCGGTGGTCGTGGCCCTGGGCTATGAATGCTGGGGTATTGAGTTCTCGGCTCAAGGTCGCCACTCAATGTTGCGCGTTTATATCGATAAAGAGGGCGGCGTGCTGGTGGACGATTGTGCCATTGTCAGCCGTCAGATCAGCGGTGTGCTGGATGTTGAAGATCCGATTTCCGTTGAATACACCCTCGAAGTTTCCTCGCCAGGCATGGAACGCCCACTGTTCACTATTGATCAGTTTGCAAAATTTGCCGGTGAACAAGTGAAGATCAAGCTGCGCTCCCCGTTCGAAGGGCGACGCAACTTTCAGGGCCTTCTGCGCGGTGTAGAAGAACAGGATGTCGTGGTGCAGGTAGAAGACCATGAGTTCCTGTTGCCGATCGATATGATCGACAAGGCCAACATTATTCCCAGTTTTGACTGAGACGCGGATCCCGCGGATCCAATGGCTTGCGAAAGGCGAGGCGTACGATGAGCAAAGAAGTACTGCTGGTTGTTGAGTCGGTATCCAATGAAAAGGGTGTACCGGCAAACGTGATTTTTGAAGCGCTGGAGCTGGCCCTGGCCACCGCTACCAAAAAGCGTTTTGAGGACGAAGTTGATCTGCGTGTGGAAATCAACCGCCACACCGGTGCCTATGAGACGTTCCGTCGCTGGACAGTCGTCGAAGAAGCCGATCTTGATGATCCGGCCATCGAAACCTGGCCGAGCAAGGTTGCCGAAACGCATCCCGGTTCCAATGTAGGCGATGTCGTCGAAGAAAAGATCGAATCGATCGAGTTCGGCCGTATCGCAGCACAGACCGCTAAACAGGTCATCGTGCAGAAGGTTCGCGAAGCCGAGCGCGCTCAAGTCGTTGACGCCTATCGCGAGCGCCTGGGTGAAATCATCTCCGGCACCGTCAAAAAAGTTACCCGCGACAACGTGATCGTTGACCTGGGCAACAACGCTGAAGCGTTGCTGGCCCGTGAAGACATCATTTCTCGTGAAACCTTCCGTGTGGGTGTGCGCTTGCGTGCACTGCTCAAGGAAATCCGCACCGAGAACCGCGGCCCTCAGTTGATCCTGTCGCGTACCGCGCCGGAAATGCTGATCGAGCTGTTCCGTATTGAAGTGCCGGAAATCGCCGAAGGCCTGATCGAAGTCATGGCAGCATCCCGCGACCCGGGTTCGCGCGCCAAGATCGCGGTCCGCTCCAAGGACAAACGCATCGACCCGCAGGGCGCTTGCATCGGTATGCGCGGTTCGCGTGTCCAGGCAGTGTCGGGTGAGTTGGGCGGTGAGCGTGTTGATATCGTGCTGTGGGACGATAACCCGGCTCAGTTCGTGATCAACGCCATGTCGCCGGCTGAAGTGGCGGCAATTATCGTCGACGAGGATGCCCATGCAATGGACATCGCCGTTGGCGCAGACAATCTGGCTCAGGCCATTGGTCGTGGTGGGCAGAACGTGCGTCTGGCCAGCCAACTGACTGGTTGGACCCTGAACGTGATGACCGAATCGGACATCCAGGCTAAGCAGCAAGCTGAAACCGGTGACATCCTGCGAAACTTTATCGAAGAGCTGGAAGTCGATGAAGATCTGGCGCAGGTGCTGGTAGATGAAGGCTTCACCAGCCTGGAAGAGATTGCCTACGTACCGTTGGAAGAAATGCTCAACATCGACGGCTTTGACGAAGACACCGTCAACGAGCTTCGCGCTCGGGCCAAGGATCGTTTGTTGACTAAAGCCATCGCTACTGAGGAAAAGCTGGCAGACGCCCATCCGGCCGAAGACCTGCTCTCGCTTGAGGGTATGGACAAGGATTTGGCGATGGAACTGGCGGTGCGCGGCGTAATTACCCGCGAAGACCTGGCCGAGCAGTCTATTGACGATCTGCTCGACATCGACGGCATTGACGAAGATCGTGCCGGCAAGTTGATCATGGCCGCCCGAGCCCATTGGTTCGAGTAATTAGGCGCGGCCTGAGGAGAGAAGTGCATGACGCAAGTCACGGTGAAACAACTGGCCGATGAGGTCAAAACACCGGTAGAGCGCCTGTTGCAGCAGATGCGTGAGGCAGGTCTGCCGCACACCGCCGCCGACGAAGGTGTGAGCGATAGTGAGAAGCAGTCTTTGCTGACTCACTTGAAGAGCAGCCACAAGGCGAAAGTGGAAGAACCGCGCAAGATTACATTGCAGCGCAAAACCACCAGCACCCTGCGTGTTGCGGGTAGCAAGAGCATCAGCGTTGAAGTACGCAAGAAGAAAGTCTTCGTACAGCGCAGCCCGGAAGAAATCGAAGCCGAGCGCAAACGCGATCTGGAAGAACGTCGCGCAGTAGAAAATGCTGCACGTCAGAAGGCTGAAGAAGAAGCCAAGCGTCGCGCCGAAGAAGAAGCGCGTCGCCAGCCTGCGGCTGCGCAACCTGCTGCCACTGACGCGGTTGCTGCGCCTGTTGAAGCTGTGCGTGAGGCCGCTCCGGTTGCCGCTGCACCTGCTCCAGCAGCCGACGCCCGTAAGCGCGACGAACCTCGTCGCCCGGACAAGCCACGCGCCGACGACAACAATCGTCGCAGCGGCGGTGGCGATGGCGAGCGCAAAAACGCTCCGCATCGTGCTTCGGTCAAGGAGAAAGCGCCTGCGCCACGCGTTGCCCCACGTACTACCGACGAAGAAAGCGATGGCTTCCGTCGTGGTGGTCGCGGCAAGGCCAAGCTGAAGAAGCGCAATGCCCACGGTTTCCAGAGCCCAACCGGCCCTGTCGTGCGTGATGTGCAGATCGGCGAGACCATCACTGTTGGCGACCTCGCCAATCAGATGTCGGTCAAGGCGGCTGAAATCATCAAGTTCATGTTCAAACTGGGCACCCCGGCCACCATCAACCAGGTGCTTGATCAGGAAACTGCTCAGCTCGTGGCTGAGGAGTTGGGCCACAAAGTGACCCTGGTCAGCGACACGGCCCTGGAAGATTCCCTGGCTGAGTCCCTGAAGTTTGAAGGTGAGACGTTCTCCCGTGCACCCGTTGTGACCGTAATGGGTCACGTGGACCACGGTAAGACTTCCCTGCTCGACTATATCCGTCGTGCCAAGGTAGCTGCTGGCGAAGCCGGCGGTATTACCCAGCACATCGGTGCGTACCACGTTGAAACCGAACGCGGCATGGTCACCTTCCTCGACACCCCGGGTCACGCCGCGTTTACCGCAATGCGTGCCCGTGGTGCCAAGGCGACCGACATCGTGATTCTGGTCGTTGCAGCGGACGACGGCGTGATGCCGCAGACCATTGAAGCGGTCCAGCACGCCAAGGCTGCCGGTGTTCCACTGGTTGTTGCAGTGAACAAGATCGACAAGCCGGGCGCCGATCTCGATCGCATCCGTAGCGAACTGTCGGTTCACGGTGTGACTTCTGAAGAGTGGGGCGGTGATACGCCGTTCGTTTCGGTTTCGGCGAAAGTCGGTACTGGTGTGGACGAACTGCTCGAAGCGGTCCTGCTGCAAGCTGAAGTACTCGAACTGAAAGCAACTCCATCGGCCCCAGGTCGTGGTGTTGTGGTTGAATCGCGTCTCGACAAGGGGCGTGGCCCGGTTGCGACCGTTCTGGTTCAAGACGGTACCCTGCGCCAAGGCGACATGGTACTGGTCGGTTCGAACTATGGCCGTGTACGTGCCATGCTCGACGAGAACGGTAAGCCCATCAAGGAAGCCGGTCCTTCCATCCCTGTCGAGATCCTCGGCCTGGACGGTACCCCGGACGCTGGCGACGAAATGAGCGTGCTGTCGGACGAGAAGAAAGCCCGTGAAGTGGCTCTGTTCCGTCAAGGCAAGTTCCGCGAAGTCAAACTGGCCCGTGCCCACGCTGGCAAGCTGGAAAACATCTTCGAAAACATGGGCCAGGCAGAGAAGAAGACGCTTAACATCGTTCTCAAATCTGACGTTCGTGGTTCCCTCGAAGCGTTGAACGGCGCCTTGAATGGCCTGGGTAACGACGAAGTGCAAGTGCGCGTTGTCGGTGGCGGTGTCGGTGGTATCACCGAGTCCGACGCCAACCTGGCACTGGCTTCCAACGCTGTACTGTTCGGCTTCAACGTGCGTGCCGATGCCGGCGCTCGCAAGATCGTCGAGCAGGAAGGCCTGGACATGCGTTACTACAACGTCATCTACGACATCATCGAAGACGTCAAGAAAGCCCTTACCGGCATGCTTGGCAGCGATGTTCGGGAGAACATCCTGGGTATCGCCGAGGTGCGTGACGTGTTCCGCTCGCCGAAATTCGGCGCGATCGCCGGTTGCATGGTTATCGAAGGTGTTGTGCACCGTAACCGTCCAATCCGTGTACTGCGTGAAGACATCGTTATCTTTGAAGGCGAGCTGGAATCCCTGCGCCGCTTCAAGGATGACGCTTCCGAAGTGCGTGCTGGCATGGAATGCGGTATCGGCGTCAAGAGCTACAACGACGTCAAGCCTGGCGACAAGATCGAAGTCTACGAGAAGGTTCAGGTTGCTCGCAGCCTCTAACTCGCGTACTTCAAGGGCCGCGCGGCGCTCCGGCATGCAAATGCCGGGCGCCGTGTCCGGACTCTAAACGCAACGCCCGGTCTGGCTTTTGTCAGGCCGGGCGTTTGCCGCTTTCAGACCCCACGGGTTTCACCGTGTGGCAGTAACAGGTAACAAGACATGGCAAAAGAATACAGCCGTACCCAGCGTATCGGCGATCAGATGCAGCGCGAGCTGGCTCAATTGATCCGTCGCGAAGTCAAAGACCCGCGTGTCGGCCTGGTCACCATTACCGCCGTTGAAGTGAGCCGTGACGTGGGTCACGCCAAGATCTTCATCACCGTGATGGGTCAGGACAGCAGCGAAGAAATCGCGCAAAGCATCAAGGTACTCAACGCGGCGGCAGGTTTCCTGCGCATGCAGTTGGCCCGTGAAATGAAGCTGCGCAGTGTTCCCCAGTTGCACTTCCACTACGACGAAAGCGTCGTGCGTGGCGCGCACCTGTCGGCATTGATCGAGCGCGCGGTGGCAGAAGACAGTCAGCACCCGTCCACACCTGAAGACGCCAAGGAGTAAGCGGTGGCTCAGGTCAAACGTATCCGTCGCAACGTCAGCGGCATCATTCTGCTCGACAAGCCCATTGGCTTTACTTCCAATGCCGCGTTGCAGAAGGTTCGCTGGCTGCTCAATGCCGAAAAGGCCGGGCACACCGGCAGCCTCGACCCCCTGGCCACCGGCGTGTTGCCGTTGTGCTTCGGCGAGGCCACCAAGTTCTCGCAATACCTGCTCGACTCCGACAAGGGGTACGAAACCCTGATGCAATTGGGCAAGACCACCACCACGGCCGACGCCGAAGGTGATGTTCTGCAGGTGCGTGATGTGACCGTTGGTCGTGCTGATATCGAGGCGGTTTTACCCGGTTTTCGTGGGCAAATCAGCCAGATACCGCCGATGTACTCGGCCCTCAAGCGTGATGGTCAGCCTCTTTACAAGCTGGCACGTGCGGGCGAAGTAGTGGAGCGCGAACCGCGTTCTGTTACTATTGCGCGCTTGGAATTGCTCGCCTGTGAAGGTGACACCGCGCGCCTGGCCGTGGACTGCAGCAAAGGCACCTATATCCGTACCCTCGTGGAAGATATTGGTGAACAGCTTGGTTGCGGTGCGTACGTGGCAGAACTGCGACGCACCCAGGCGGGCCCCTTCAGCCTGGCTCAGACGGTCACGCTGGAAGAGTTGGAAGCGGTTCACGCCGAAGGCGGCAACGAAGCGGTTGATCGCTTCCTGATGCCATCGGACAGCGGTTTGCTCGATTGGCCATTGCTGCACTTCTCGGAGCACAGCGCGTTCTACTGGCTCAACGGCCAGCCGGTACGTGCCCCGGATGCCCCGAAGTTCGGCATGGTACGGGTACAGGATCATAACGGTCGTTTCATCGGAATCGGTGAAGTGAGCGAAGACGGGCGCATAGCGCCGCGTCGACTGATTCGGTCAGAATGACCGAACGAGGGTGGCTGTTAATAGGCACGGTCACTTCTCATTTTTAGATACAGGGATTTGTCCCTGGCCTATTGAGATCACCCTTTGGGTGGTTTCCTGAAAAAAGGATTGCCTCATGGCTCTCGACGTTCAAGAAAAAGCACAAATCGTAGCTGACTATCAGCAAGCTGTTGGTGACACTGGTTCGCCAGAAGTGCAAGTTGCACTGCTGACCCACAACATCAACAAGCTGCAAGGTCACTTCAAGGCCAACGGTAAAGACCACCACTCCCGTCGTGGTCTGATCCGCATGGTAAACCAGCGCCGTAAGCTGCTGGACTACCTGAAAGGCAAGGATCTGGGTCGTTATCAGGCTCTGATCGGTCGCCTGGGTCTGCGTCGCTAACAAGCGATTGCGCTAGAGGTTGGTTGTCTGCCGTGTGTCAGTGGGATTCCCGCTGGCCCATGGCAGGCTCCCAGCCTCAAGTTTTATCTGGATACACGTTTTACCCTGGACAGGCGTTGGGCCGATTCCCGACATTGCCCAAGAATTTCGCAAGAAGACAAGTTCCCCAAGAGCCACAAAGAAGGTAGGACACCGTGAACCCGGTTATCAAAAAATTCCAGTTCGGTCAGTCGACCGTTACCCTCGAGACAGGCCGTATCGCCCGTCAAGCCTCCGGCGCAGTGCTGGTTACCGTTGATGACGACGTTACCGTACTGGTGACCGTTGTTGGCGCCAAGACCGCTGACCCAAGCAAAGGCTTTTTCCCTCTTTCCGTTCACTACCAGGAAAAGACTTACGCTGCCGGTAAGATCCCTGGTGGTTTCTTCAAGCGTGAAGGCCGTCCTTCCGAAAAAGAAACCCTGACTTCCCGACTGATCGACCGTCCGATCCGTCCGCTGTTCCCCGAAGGTTTCATGAACGAAGTGCAGGTTGTCTGCACCGTCGTTTCCACCAGCAAGAAGACCGATCCGGACATCGCTGCGATGATCGGTACCTCGGCTGCCCTGGCTATCTCGGGCATTCCGTTCGACGGCCCGATCGGCGCCGCCCGCGTTGCTTTCCACGAAAGCACCGGCTACCTGCTCAACCCGACTTACGAGCAGCAGAAAGCGTCGAGCCTGGACATGGTCGTTGCCGGTACGTCCGAAGCCGTATTGATGGTTGAATCGGAAGCCAAAGAGCTGACCGAAGACCAGATGCTGGGAGCGGTACTGTTTGCTCACGACGAATTCCAGGCTGTCATCAAGGCTGTCACCGAACTGGCCGCCGAAGCTGCCAAACCGACCTGGACCTGGGCTGCTGCTCCGGAAGCCACCGAATTGCTGGGCGCTATCCGCTCGGAGTTCGGCGACGCGATCTCCCAGGCCTACGCCATCACCGTCAAGGCCGACCGTTACGCTCGCCTGGGCGAGCTGAAGGACCAGGTTGTTGCCAAGCTCTCCGGTGAGGAAGGCCAGCCTTCGTCCAGCGAAGTTAAAGCCGCCTTCGGCGAAATCGAATACCGCACCGTTCGCGAAAACATCGTTAACGGCAAGCCACGTATCGACGGCCGTGACACCCGCACCGTACGCCCGCTGAACATCGAAGTCGGCGTGCTGCCGAAGACTCACGGTTCGGCCCTGTTCACCCGTGGTGAAACTCAGGCGCTGGTAGTCGCGACGCTGGGTACTGCCCGTGACGCACAGCTGCTGGACACCCTGGAAGGCGAGAAAAAAGACCCGTTCATGCTGCACTACAACTTCCCGCCGTTCTCGGTCGGTGAGTGCGGTCGCATGGGTGGCGCTGGTCGTCGCGAAATCGGCCACGGCCGTCTGGCCCGTCGTTCGATCGCTGCGATGCTGCCGGCCGCCGACGTGTTCCCGTACACCATCCGAGTTGTATCGGAAATCACCGAGTCCAATGGTTCCAGCTCCATGGCATCCGTCTGCGGTGCTTCCCTGGCGCTGATGGACGCCGGTGTGCCGATGAAGGCACCGGTTGCTGGTATCGCCATGGGTCTGGTTAAAGAAGGCGAGAAGTTCGCCATCCTGACCGACATCCTGGGTGACGAAGACCACTTGGGCGACATGGACTTCAAGGTAGCCGGTACCGCCAAAGGTGTGACCGCGCTGCAGATGGACATCAAGATCAAGGGCATCACCGAAGAGATCATGGAAATCGCCCTGGGCCAAGCCCTGGAAGCGCGCCTGAACATCCTCGGCCAGATGAACCAGATCATTGGTCAGTCGCGCACCGAGCTGTCGGAAAATGCTCCGACCATGATCGCGATGAAAATCGACACCGACAAAATCCGTGACGTCATCGGTAAAGGCGGCGCGACCATTCGTGCGATCTGTGAAGAAACCAAGGCTTCGATTGATATCGAAGATGACGGTTCGATCAAGATCTTCGGCGAATCCAAGGAAGCGGCTGAGGCTGCGCGTCAGCGCGTTCTGGGCATCACTGCCGAAGCCGAGATCGGCAAGATCTATGTCGGCAAGGTTGAGCGCATCGTCGACTTCGGCGCATTCGTCAACATCCTGCCGGGCAAAGACGGTCTGGTTCACATCTCCATGCTCAGCGATGCTCGCGTAGAGAAAGTGACCGATATTCTGAAAGAAGGCCAGGAAGTGGAAGTGCTGGTATTGGACGTGGACAACCGCGGCCGTATCAAGCTGTCCATCAAGGACGTTGCAGCAGCCAAGGCCTCGGGCGTTTAATCACCTCCAGGCTTCATGCTGAAAAGGGACTCTTCGGAGTCCTTTTTTTATGGGCGCACGAAAGGTAGGCGTGATCAGCCGTTTAGCACCACGGACAAAAGCCGCAACTTGCATGCAGATCCGGCCGTCTTCATGCAAGTTGCACGATTCCGGAAACAGGGCAGTTTTATAACTCCTTGTTTTTAAAGGATTTAATCTCGTACTGCAACTTGGCACACTGCCTGCAATATCCCTGTTAGCGCTTCAGTACCAAGATTTACGTACTGCAGTCTTTTAATAAAACAGGAGTTACTCGTATGAAGAAGTTCGCTCTCGCTACTGCTACCGCTCTGACTCTGGCCATGGGTGCTAACGTAGCCTTTGCTCAGACTTCCCAAGCCCCTATGACTTTGGCGGCCGGCGAAGCCACCCAGGCTAAGGAAAGCGTTTCGGACACCTGGATCACCACCAAAGTCAAAGCTGACCTGCTGACTGAAAAAGGCATCCCAGGTTCGGACATCATGGTTGAAACCAACAAAGGTGTGGTTTCCCTGTCCTCCAAAGTAGCCGTTTCGGACTCGCAGAAAGCGACTGCCGTAGCGATCACCAAGAAAATCAAAGGCGTGACCGCTGTTTCCGCTGACGGCCTGCTGGCTGGCGGCGCTACCAAGGCTGACGGCATCGACAAAACCAAAGGTGCTGCTCATGACGCTGGCGAGGCGACTAGCGATACCTGGATCACCACTAAAGTAAAAGCTGACCTGGTTACCGAAAAAGGTATCCCTGGCACCGACATCAAAGTTGAAACCAACAAAGGTGTTGTGTCCCTGTCGTCCACAGCGGCTGTGACTGCTGCGCAGAAACAAACTGCTGTAACGATCGCCAAGAAAATCAAAGGCGTTAAAGCTGTATCGGCTGATGGCCTGAAAGCTCAGTAACGCTACCGATCGCGTCTGAACTGAATGGCGGCGGCGGGTGAGTCAGATATCCACCCAACGCACCCCGGAGTTCATGCGACCGACCACACGGATGTGGTCATTACAGGCCCCGGCACTTGTGCCGGGGCCTGTTTTATTGTGGGTCTGATGTACCCAAATCAAAAAAAGTGGGAGGGGGGATGCTCCCGATAGCGGCGGGTCAGTGATGAATAAATCAACTGACAGCCCGTTATCGAGAGCAACCCCCCTCCCACATTTGGATCTATAGAGGCCTCAGGTCACTCGGCATCCAGGTGCATCGGTGTGACTACGCGGCCGTCTTTCTCTGCCTGCCCCAGTTGAGTGTCGATGAAGTACACCCGGTCATCTTCAAGCTGCCCCTTGTCCACCAGGTAGTCCTTGATGGTACTGGCTCGGTCCTGACCCAGCTGACGCAGTAACACATCACTGGCGCTCCAGAACTTGAGCACACCGTCGCGCAGTTTTGCCGCGCGTTCGGCGTCACTCAAGCCTTTCCATTCAGCGGGCGGTTGCTGCTTGAGACGGGTGCGATAGATACCTTCAAGCAATGGCGCCTTTTCCTTCTCCGGTACTTCCAGCAGTGATGCCTGGGCGGGAACCTTGTCGCCACGGCGCTGCAGAATCTTGTAGTAGTTGTACTGGTATTCACGCTCCAGACGCTCGTGTGCCAGGAACGGCCCGTCGCTGCTGGCTGCCGCCGTACCTTCAATTTCCAGGCGCAGCGCAGGGCGTTCCTTCAAGGCCTTGGCGAGCGTGTTCAGCGCGCCTTCGGCATTCTTGTCCAAGTCACTGGAGCCTGCCGCAAACGACACACTGCCCAGATCCTCCGAACCGCCGCCCGTCACCAGCCCGCCAATGAACTTGAACGGCGCGGTGGCCGCACGGGCAACCAGGTTGCGCAGGGTCTGCCACACAATCGGCATCACGCTGAACTGTGGATTATTCAAGTCGCCGCTCACCGGCAACTCGAGGGAGATTCTGCCGTTGGTGTCCTTGAGCAGTGCAATCGCCAGACGAATCGGCAGGTCCACGGCATCGGCGCTGTCGACTTTTTCACCCAGTTGCAATTGCTCGACCACCACCTTGTTCTCGGCCTTCAACTGGCCCTTGGTGATCACGTAGTGCAAGTCGAGGTTCAAGCGGCCCTTGCGAATGCGGAAACCGGCGAATTTCCCGGAGTAGGGCGTCAACGTGGTCAGCTCGACACGTTTGAAGCTGGTGGCAATGTCCAGCGCTGCCATCGGATCGAACGGATTTACGCTGCCCTTGATGGTGACGGGTGCGTAGCGGTCCACCTTGCCCTTGATGTCGACACTGGCCGGTTTGCCCTGGCGACTGTCAATCGTGCCGATTTGTCCGTTGAGCTGCTGCACGGCAGTGGCGAAGTTGGGCGTGAGGCTGAAGTCGGCAAAGTTGGCCGAACCGTCATTGATCGCCACCTGGCCGATTCGGATGCCCAGCGGCTTGTCTTTGCTCGCTGCCGGCTTGGCCGACGACTTGGCACCATTGTCGGCCGGCTGCGGAATCAGCAGGTCATCGATGTTGGTGGTGCGGTCATCGTTGATCATGAAGCGCGCATAGGGTTGCAGCAGGTTGACCTTGTCGATCGACAGGCTGTCGCCGTGCTGATAATTCACACCTTCCAGCACCAGGCGCTGCCATTTGAGAAAGTCGCGGGTCTTGAGGGTGTCGAGCGTGTGCAACTGGTCGACCTGCGCCCGGCCGGTGACCTGCAGCTTCAGCGGATCGGTGCTGGTGAGGTTTACATCCAGGTTGCTGCCGAGCATGCCGCTGCGCAGTTCCAGGCGGATGAACGGGCTGATGTAGGACTGCGCCACCCGCAGGTCGATATCCTGGGTGTTTACCTTCAACTTCGCGCTGACCGGGTTGAGATTCACCTCACCGCTGGCCTGGAGTTTGCCCTGCTTGCCCAGGCCGCTGTCGAGCTTGAGGGTGAAGGGTTTCTGGTTGAGGCTGTCGAAGTTCTGCACATCGACGTTCAGCGGGCCCAGCTCCAGCGCGACGGCGGGTTGAGCCTGACGGTCAGCCAGATGCACCTGGTAGTTGCGCAGTTGCACGTCCTTGAGCAGCACTTGCCACGGTTTGCTCGGTGCTGCAGGGGCAGGCTTGGGCGAGTCGGCCGTCGCCGGAGCGCTGGCGGGTCCCGGCGCCCTGGCCGGTTTGTTCGGCTGGCTGGCGAACAGTTTCTGCCAGTCCAGTTGCCCGTCGGCTTCGCGGGCGGCCCAGGTTTCCAGCTTGTTGCTGCGGATTTTGCCAACCACCACTTGCTGCCTGGCCAGGTCGACCGTGGTGTCACTCACGTCCAGACGCTCCAGGCGCACCAGCGGCCGGCCATCCGGGGCGTTGATGGCAAATGGCGCGATGCTGGCCGTGGTGTTGGTCAGTTTGAGTTCAGTTTCCTTGGCCAGGCTGAAGGTGTAATGCGTGTTGAAATTCAGCACCCCGTCTTCCAGCACCAGCGGCAAGGCATCACGCACATAGGGCCACCATGCTTTCATCTTGCCATCGGTGACTTTCAAAGTGCCTTCAGAGGTGATGGGCACCAGGCTGAAATTGCCCTTCCAGTCGATTTGCCCGCCCGCAGGGCCGGCCGCCACCAGGGTCATGTCGGCATTGTCTTCAGGCAATGTGCTGAGGTTTTTCAGCTCGAAGTCGAGCTTGTCGTAGAGGAATTCGATGGGTTCGCTGGGGCGCAGGTCCTGAAAGTGCACGTAGCCACCGGCCAGCTTGACGCTGTCGATACGCAGCGGGAAGGGCTTGGCGTCCGGGTCTGTCGGGGTGGGCTCGCTGGGCGGCAGTTTGAACAGCTGCGCCAGGTTCAATGTGCCGGACTTGTCGAACAGCAGCTCGGTCTTGGGCTGGTCCAACTGCACATCCGCCAGGTGCAGCGCGCGGGTCCACAGGCTGTCGAGTTGCAGGTTGGCATAGAGGCGTTCAAAACCGACCTGCTCCTTACCCGGTTCGCCGACTTTCAAGCCCCAGGCCGTCACTTCCAGGCTGAACGGGTTGAGTTCGATACGCTCCAGTCTTGCCGGCACCGTGGCGTAATGGGCCAGTTGCTGGTTGGCAATACGAAGCGCGATGCCCGGCAGAATCAGAAAACCCAGCAAGCTGTACAGAGCCAGTGCGGTCAGCAGTGCGCCAATGGCGCGGATCAATCCTTTGGACATGGGCGACGCCATCTATATCGAACAGGAGTGCCTTGGAGTATGGCACGGGTTATCGGTTCCGAAGCACCGAGCCTATTGGGAAAAGGACTACAACTGCAGAATCAGGGTCTTCAGGGGTGGCTGTTGATCCTGCGACGGAAAGTCGGCTCCCGGCGTCATGATTTGCCAGTCGCGTACCGGTCGCCCGGCTTTTTCGGCACAGCGCAGCACCTGCTCACGCCAATCGTCCATGCCCACTTTTGCCAGGTTGTTGCAGCAGATCAGCACGCCATTGTCGGCGGTTGCCAGCAACGCCGGCTTGAGCAGGCTCTGGTAGTCGCGCAGCAGATCGACCGTGCCGAACGCACTCTTGGCCCAGGCAGGCGGATCGAGCAGCACCAGGTCGTACTGGCGTTGCTCCAGGCGCGGGTAAGCTGGCAGTGTGTGGCCGCGCCGCTGGGTGATGGGCAGGCCGGCCAGTTGGCGAATCGCCGGAAAGTAATCGGACTGCACAAACGCCATGGTCGGCAATTGCGGGTTCAGCAGACCGTTCTCGCGACCGACCGCCAGGTTGCCCTCGGCAAAGTCCAGGTTGCACACCTCGCGGGCACCGCCGGCCGCCGCGCTCAAGCCAACACCGCAGGTGTAGGCGAACAGGTTCAGCACGCTTTTGCCGGCGCTGTGCGCCTTGACCCAGCCACGGGTGTTGCGCAGGTCCAGGAACAACAGCGGGTCCTGCCCGGCGTGGCGCCCGCGTACGCGATAATTGAGGCCCCATTCGTGGCCGACCAGGTCTTCCAGCGCCGCCGGCTCGGCGCGATACACCGTATCGTCACGGTCGATGCGCGAGTTGCCACGGGAGCGGTCGTTATACACCAGCAGCAATTCCAGGCCCATGAACTGATTGATCTGTTGATGCAGGTCCAGCAGGTCTGCGGTGTCCAGCGACTGGTGAAAGCTTTGCACCAGCAATTGCGGGCCATAGCGGTCGATAGTCAGGCCGCCGGCGCCTTCCTGGCTGCCGTGAAACAGCCGATAGCAGTCGGTGCCCTGGGCGTGCAGTTCGTTGATCAGGTCTTGGCGATGATCGAGGGCGGCGCGCAGCGCCTGGTTCAGGGGGGACATGGAGCGCGCCTTGCTGTAAATGAGGAAAACAGGGGCGGGGAGTTTAACAGCTAACCCCGGCCTGAGCAGGCCGGGGTCGCGTTGAGGCAGGTATCAGCCGCGATGACGACCGCGGAAGTAGTTGATCAGGCCTTGGGTGGACGCGTCCTCGGCCGAGGTTTCTTCGGCGCCGGTGAGGCGGTTGTAAACACCCTTGCCCAGCTCCTTGCCCAGCTCCACGCCCCATTGGTCGAAGGCGTTGATGCCCCATATCACGCTCTGCACGAACACCTTGTGCTCATACATGGCCACCAACGCGCCGAGACGACGCGGGCTGATGCGTTCGACCACAATGGTGTTGCTCGGACGGTTGCCCGGGATCACCTTGTGCGGGGCCAGCTTCTGCACTTCGTCCTCTGCGATGCCTTTGTCGCGCAACTCGGCTTCGGCTTCACTGCGGGTCTTGCCGAGCATCAGTGCCTGGCTCTGCGACAGGCAGTTGGCATAGAGCCATTGATGGTGGTCGGACACCGGGTTGAAGCTGACAATCGGCACAATGAAGTCGGCCGGAATCAGTTGGGTGCCCTGGTGCAGCAACTGGTGGTACGCATGCTGGCCGTTGCAGCCCACGCCGCCCCAGATGACCGGGCCGGTGTCGGTGGCCACGGGTGTGCCGTCCTGGCGCACGCTCTTGCCGTTGGATTCCATGTCCAGCTGTTGCAGGTGTTTGGTGATGTTGCGCAGGTAGTGGTCGTACGGCAGGATCGCATGGCTTTGCGCTCCCCAGAAGTTGCCGTACCACACGCCCAGCAGGCCCAGCAGCACCGGCATGTTCTGCTCGAACGGTGCGGTCAGGAAATGCTGGTCCATGGTGTAGGCACCCGACAGCAGTTCCTTGAAGTTGGACATGCCGATGGCGAGGGCGATGGGCAGACCAATGGCCGACCACAGCGAATAACGGCCGCCGACCCAGTCCCACATCGGGAAGATGTTTTCTTCGCGGATACCAAAGGCCACCGCCGCCGCGTTGTTACTCGACACAGCGATGAAGTGGCGGTACAGCTCGGCTTCCGAGCCACCCTGGGCCAGGTACCAGGCGCGGGCGGCCTGGGCGTTTTTCAGGGTTTCCAGGGTGTTGAACGATTTTGACGAGACGATAAACAGCGTGGTCTCGGCGCGCAGCTTCATGGTCAGCTCGTGGAACTCGCTGCCGTCGATATTCGCCAGGTAGTGGCAACGCACGCCCTTATGGGCGTAAGACAACAGCGCCTCGGAGACCAGCTCCGGGCCGAGGAACGAACCACCGATGCCGATGTTCACCACGTCGGTGATCGGCTTTTCGGTGTAGCCACGCCACAGACCGTCGTGAATGCGGCCGACCAGGTCAGTGATCTGGTTCAACACCTTGTGCACGTCCGGCATGATGTTCACGCCGTTCACCGACAGCTTGTCGCCTACCGGGCGGCGCAGGGCGGTGTGCAGGGCAGGGCGGCCTTCGGAGGAGTTGACCGGTTCGCCGGCATACAGCGCGTTGATCGCGTCCTTGAGGCCCACTTCATCGGCCAGGCCCACCAGCAGGTCACGGGTTTGGCTGGTGATCAGGTTCTTCGAGTAATCGAGGAAAAGCCCACAGCTGCTCAGGGTGAACTGGGAAAAGCGCTGCGGATCGGCATTGAAGGCTTCGCGCATGCTGAAATCCTGCATGGCTTGGCGATGTTGATTGAGCGCTTGCCAGGCGGGCAGCGCGGTAACGTCATGAGGAGTGCGGTAGTACGCCATCGCTGCGGGTTTCCTTTTATTACGGGGACTGCCTTTAGGACACTTCAAAGCCCGGAACGTCCAGTCTTGTCGCAACAATTGGGTTGCGGACAGCGCTAACCTTAGCGCCGGGCGATTACATTAAACCTAGCGTGTCGATATGTCTTGGCTTTGTCTGCGCCGTGGCCGGTACTTTTTTATACCGGCACGGCGATCAGGGCAACAGGCGTGCAGCCTGGGCGGGGTCAGTTGAGGTTCAAATGCAGGTTATCGATCAACCGGGTGCTGCCCAGGAACGCCGCGACCAGAATCACAATGTCCTTGTCCTGCGTCGTGGCGGGGCGCAAATGCTCACCCTGGCGCACTTCGAGGTAATCCAGGCGCACCCCGGCGGCTTCGATCTGCCTCATTTGTTCGGCACGCAGGCTGGCGAAGTCATGGTCGCCGGCCTTGATGGCCGCAGCGATGCGGCTGAGGCTGCGATACAGCACCGGGGCGATGGCGCGTTCCTGCTCGGAGAGAAAACCGTTGCGCGATGACAGCGCCAGGCCGTCTTCGGCGCGCACGGTGGGCTCGCCGATGATCTGGATCGGCATGTTCAGGTCATGCACCATGGCGCGGATGACCGCCAACTGCTGGTAGTCCTTCTGGCCAAACACGGCGATATCCGGCTGCACCATGTTGAACAACTTGCTGACCACCGTGGCGACGCCTTCGAAGTGCCCGGGACGGCTGGCGCCACAGAGGCCTTCGCAGAGGTGCGGGACGCTGACGCGGGTCTGGCCGGTCATGCCGCCCGGGTACATCTCCTCGACGGTCGGTGCAAACAGCAGATTGCAGCCGGCCTGCAGGAGTTTTTCCTGGTCGGCGGCGAGGGTGCGGGGATACTTGTCCAGGTCTTCATTGGCGCCGAATTGCAGCGGATTGACGAAGATACTCGCGACCACGAAGTCGGCTTGCTGCACGGCCTTGGTCACCAGGGTGGCATGGCCTTCGTGCAGGTTGCCCATGGTCGGCACGAAGCCGATGCGCTTGCCGGCGCTGCGGGCGTGAGTTACGGCAGCGCGCAGTTCACGCAGGGTTTTTACGGTGTTCATGCAGAAAATCCGTGTTCGGCGGCGGGGAAGGTCACGCCTTTGACTTCGGCGACGTACGCGCTCAAGGCTGCGTGAATGCTGTCCTGGCCGGCCATGAAGTTCTTCACGAACTTGGGCACGCGACCGGAGATCGACAAGCCGAGCATGTCGTGCAACACCAGCACCTGGCCGTCGGTGGCGCAGCCCGCGCCAATGCCGATGACCGGCACGCTGACAGCCTGGGTGATTTCTGCGGCCAGTTCGCTGGGCACGCATTCGAGCAGGATCATGGCAACGCCGGCTTGCTCCAGGGCGATGGCATCGGCCCGCATCTGGCGCGCCTGGGCCTCGTTGCGACCCTGCACCTTGTAACCGCCGAGGAGGTTCACCGACTGCGGCGTGAGGCCCATGTGAGCGCACACCGGTACGCCGCGCTCGGCCAGCAGGCGGATCGACTCGGCGAGCCACAGCGCGCCTTCGACCTTGACCATGTGCGCACCGGCGCGCATCAACTTGCCGGCGTTGAGGAACGTCTGTTCGACGGTGGCGTAGTCCATGAACGGCAGGTCAGCGATGATGAACGCGCCTTTGTTTCCGCGCTTGACGCTGGCGGTGTGGTAGGCGAGTTCATCGGTGGTGACGGGGAGCGTGCTGTCATTCCCTTGAAGAACCATGCCCAGGGAGTCACCTACCAGCAACACTTCGACGCCTGCCTGGCAGCAGGCGTTGGCGAATGTGGCGTCATAGCAGGTCAGCATGGTGATTTTTTCACCTTTGAGCTTGAGGCTCTGCAAGGTGGTCAGGGTAATGTCTGGCATCGAAAGGGTCCTCGTTCAGGCGCTTGGAAACAGCGAGTAACGCGCGTGAGTCTTCGTTTATACAGGCGCACTGTCTTGAGAGCAGTGCTTATAAGGCCTGGATTGCGCCCTTCATTGCCGGGTTGGCGGCAGCGGGACGCCTATAGTCGTGAGGAGGACACGGGAAGTCAATTGGATGTGTTACCGCATTGTTACGAGGGCGGTGTTACCCCTGTTACTGACGCGATTCAGCAGGTTGAAGGCCGTGAAGATCACGTGTGGGAGCTGGCTTGCCTGCGATGCAGGCACCTCGGTGTTCCGTTGGGCCGGGTCGATGCCTTCGCAGGCAAGCCAGTTCCCACTTTGACCGCGTCAGTTCTGGGGAATGCGTTCCAGGCCTTCGAACGGGCAAGTTGCCAGCAACTGGCTTAAAGGCTGGCCGTCCGGTAAATGGAAATTTGCCGGGGCCAATTCGGCCAGCGGATACAGCACAAACGCCCGCAGGTGCATTTGGTAATGCGGCACCTTGAGGCGAGGCTCATCGATCAGGTGATCGCCGAACAGCAGGATGTCCAGGTCGAGTGTGCGTGGCCCCCAGCGCTCAAGGCGCTCGCGGCCCTGATCGTTCTCGATGGCTTGCAACGCATCCAGCAGTTCCAGGGGCGCAAGGCTGCTGTTCAGGGCTGCTACCGCGTTGGTGTAGCGCGGCTGGCCGGGGAGCAGGGAGTCACTTTGGTAGAAGGCGGAGACACCGGCGACGGTGGTGTCTGGCAACTGCGCCAGCGCCTCGATAGCGCTGCGCAATTGCTGATCCGGGGCAGCGAGGTTGCTGCCCATGCCAATGTAGATACGTTCCACGTTTATTCGCCTGCGGCGCCCGAGGCATCGGCGCCGCTGCGTTTGCGCTTGCTGCTGCTACTGCGCCGACGTTTTTTGGGCGCAACGCCTTCGCCATCGCCTTTGCTGCCCAGGTCACGAATCATGTCGCGGCGCCCGCTGTCGTTGGCGTCCTGGTAATCGGTCCACCATTCGCCCAGGCCGTCGGTCTGCTCGCCGGCGCTTTCGCGCAGCAGCAGGAAGTCGTAGCCGGCACGGAAGCGCGGGTTGTCCAGCAGCATGTCGGCGCGTTTGCCACTGCGGCGTGGCAGGCGCTCCTGCATGTCCCAGATCTCGCGGATGGGAATGGTGAAGCGTTTCGGAATCGCGATGCGCTGGCATTGCTCGGTGATCAGCTCGTGAGCGGCTTCCTGCATCGCCGGAATGGGCGGCATGCCACGGTCCTGCAGGCGCAGTACGCGTTTGGGCAAGGCTGGCCACAACAGCGCGGCAAACAGGAACGCCGGGGTGACCGGTTTGTTCTGCTTGATGCGCAGGTCAGTGTTGGTCAACGCTTCGCTTATCAGGGTGTGGGTGTACGTCGGGTTGTATTCCAGGGCTTCGGCGCTGGCCGGAAACAAAGGATCGAACAGCTGCAGGTCGACGAGCATCTCAAAAGTGTCGGCCGCATAACCCGAGAGAAACAGCTTGAGCACTTCTTCGAACAGTCGCGCAGAAGGGATTTCGCGCAGCATCGGGGCCAGTTCGCGAATCGGTGCGGCGGTGTGTTTCTCGATGCCGAAATTCAGCTTGGCGGCAAAGCGCACGGCCCGCAGCATGCGCACCGGGTCTTCCTGGTAGCGTTGCGTCGGTTCACCGATCAGGCGGATCAGGCTGTTGCGAATATCGGGCACGCCATTGGCGTAATCGAGGATGCGCTCGCTGACCGGGTCGTAATACAGGGCATTGATGGTGAAGTCGCGGCGCTGCGCGTCTTCTTCCAGCGTGCCATAGACGTTATCGCGCAGGATGCGCCCGCTTTCGTTGCGGGAGGACTGGTTGGTGTCTTCCTCTTCATCGTTTTGCGGATGACCGGCACGGAAGGTCGCGACCTCGATGATTTCGCGGCCGAAGTGAATGTGCACGAGCTTGAAACGGCGACCGATGATGCGCGCATTGCGAAACTCGGCACGCACCTGCTCCGGCGTGGCGCTGGTGGCGACGTCGAAATCCTTGGGCGTGATATTAAGCAGCATGTCACGTACGCAGCCGCCCACCAGATAGGCCTGGTAGCCGGCGTTCTGCAAACGTTCGACGATGTTCACCGCGTAGCGGCTGAACTGAGCGCGCTGCAATGAATGCTGATTGCTGTTAAGCACTTCAGGCGTGCTGCGAATGTGTTGCGTACGACGCACGGGAGAACGGAATGACTGGAACAACTTCTTCAGCATGGGATGCACTGTTTGAAGGAATGTTCGGCCATAACGAAGAATGACCGCATGATGGGCCGGGATTCTAGCATTTAGTCAGGGGATGGTGTAGGAACAAGCTGCAAGCGTTGCTTTGAAAGCTTCAAACGAATGCCTCAGGGGGTAAAACGCAGAAACTACAAGGGGAGCCGAAGCTCCCCCAGAAGTAGTTGCGTACTCTATTTTTATTATGGGTGTCGGGCTTTTTGTTTTTATTGATCGCCCTCGTCAGGAAGCTTCACCTTCATGACACTCCCAATCGGGAGCCAAGAGCAAACGGATTGCTTTGGTCGCTGTGTTGCTGATCTACGATCCAACCAGTTCAGGCTCTGCCTTAGGGCAGTTTTTGTTGTTCTCGGCCTGGTTGCGGGGCAAGCCCCAAATGCAACGCCTCTCCAAAAGAATCAGTTAGCTGCGCCTCCGCCGTGTTGTTT
Organism: Pseudomonas sp. Leaf59; assembly: GCF_920984685.1. Taxonomy (NCBI): domain Bacteria; kingdom Pseudomonadati; phylum Pseudomonadota; class Gammaproteobacteria; order Pseudomonadales; family Pseudomonadaceae; genus Pseudomonas; species Pseudomonas sp. Leaf59. Next base: position 195,162 of record NZ_CAKLBR010000008.1, read on the forward strand.
TTGTTATGCGTGAGTCGATTCGTCTTATTTTTATTGTCTTGTTCAGAGCTTGTTATTGTTTTTGTACTAAGCATATAGCAGGGTGCGTGCCAACTTTTGCGCCGCCCAGTAAAATCAGGGGGTTGAGGCGATTTCAGGGTTTTGGCGGACGAAAAAAAGCCGGGGCTTCGTTACCGTAAGCCCCGGCTTTTGTTACGCGAAATATCTGCGGTAACAGTTTTTTCACATCTGAGGGTGTTACCTGTGAGGGCGCCCCCTCAACTCTCGCTGGCAACGCCGGTCTTGCGCCGCGGAATACCCAGGCGCTGACGCCGTTCCCACAGGCATTTGCGGCTCACACCCAGCTTGCGCGCCAGTTCAGTCTCGGTCATGTGATCCTGATGCTCGAGCACGAAATGCTGAAAGTAATCTTCCAGTGACAGATCTTCAGTCGGTTCATGACTGGTGTTGCTCGCGCCCGATTGCGGCGCCAGACCGATGAAGTCGTCATCCTCCAGATCACTGAGTTCGATATCGATACCCAGCAGCTCGGCGGAAATTACCGGGCTCTCCGACAGGATGACCGCACGCTCCACTGCGTTCTCCAGTTCGCGCACGTTACCTGGCCACGAGTAGTGCCGAATCGCCTGCTCGGCGTCCGGGGCAAACGTCAGGTCGGTACGGTTGATGCGCGCACTCTGGCGCAGCAGGAACGCATTGGCGATCTCGTTGACGTCGGCGCCACGCTCACGCAGGGCCGGCAGCTTGAGGGCGATCACGTGCAGGCGGTAATACAGGTCTTCGCGGAACTGGCCGATCTTGGCCAGGCTCTTGAGATCGCGGTGGGTCGCGGCGATCAGGCGCACATCGACCTTCTGCGACTGCACCGAGCCGACGCGTCGAATCTCGCCTTCCTGCAATACCCGCAGCAACCGCGCCTGTGCTTCCAGTGGCAGCTCGCCAATCTCGTCAAGGAACAAGGTGCCGCCATCCGCCGCTTCCACCAGGCCCGCACGCCCGGCGCTGGCGCCGGTGAAGGCGCCTTTTTCGTGGCCGAACAGTTCGGACTCGATCAGGGATTCGGGGATCGCCGCGCAGTTCACCGAGATCATCGGCGCCTTGGCGCGCCTGGACAGGTTGTGCAGTGCACGGGCCACCAGTTCTTTACCGGTACCGGACTCGCCCTGGATCAACACGTTGGAGTCGGTGGGCGCCACTTTACGGATCTTGCTGTACAGATCCTGCATGGGCGGGCAGGAGCCGATGATGCCGATCTCGCCGTTGCTGTTGTCGACGCCCGGTTTTTCGGCGGTTTTGCCGGCAGGGCGCGGTTCGGCCGGTGTGCTGCCGGCCGACTGGCGGTCACGCAGGATACGCGCCACGGCCTGCAACATCTCGTCGTGGTCGAACGGCTTGGCGATGTAGTCCACCGCGCCCATCTTCATGGAGTCTACGGCCGAACGCAGGCTGGCGTAGCTGGTCATGATCAGCACCGGAGTGCCCTGGCCCAGCTTGATCAGCTCGGTGCCCGGTGCGCCTGGCAGGCGCAGGTCGCTGACAATCAGGTCGAACGTGGGAATGCTGAATCGCTCCTGCGCTTCCTGTACCGAGCCGGCTTCGCTGACCTGATACTGATTGCGCTCGAGCAGGCGACGCAAGGCAGAGCGGATGATGGTTTCGTCTTCGACGATCAAAATGTGCGGCATTGATTCAATTCTCTCGACGGTCTCAGTTCACAGCGGACGTCGCTTCGACATGACGCGGCAAGGTCACCCGTATACGGGTGCCGCGTTGGCTTTCAAGGTCAGCCGGGCTGTCGATGGTGATTTGTCCATAATGCTCTTCAACGATGGAATAGACCAGCGCAAGGCCCAGACCGGTGCCTTCACCGGGGTCCTTGGTGGTGAAGAAAGGTTCGAACAATCGGTCCATGATGTTCTGTGGAATGCCGCTGCCTTCGTCCTCCACGATCAGGTCGACCGTATGCTCGAAAGCTTCGGTCTTGACCCGCACCGCGCCGCCGGCGGGCGTTGCATCGCGGGAGTTGGACAGCAGGTTGATCAATACCTGGGCCAAACGTTGTGAATCGCCGTCGACCCAGTGTTCCGGGTCGCACAGGTTAAAGAACTGTACCTCGAAATTGCGCCGGTTCAAGGCCAGCAGCCCAATGGCATCCTGGGCTACTTTGGCCAGGCACACCGCCTCGTCCTGATTCTGATGGGCGCCGGCATGGGCAAAGCTCATCAGCGACTGCACGATGCGCGACACGCGCTTGGTCTGCTCAAGGATCTGTCCGCTGATCTCGGTGATTTCGCCGTCTTCCTCACGCTCTTCGCGCAGGTTTTGCGCCAGGCACGCGATACCGGTAATCGGGTTGCCGATCTCGTGGGCCACGCCGGCGGCCAGACGCCCAATGCTGGCCAGGCGCTCGGAGTGCACCAGCTTGTCTTCCAGCATCTGGGTGTCGGTCAGGTCTTCCACCAGCAGCACCAGGCCGCTGTTGCCGGGGGCCAAGGGTTCGTCGATGGCAGCTTTGTGCAGGTTGAGCCAGCGGGTCTGGCCATCGAGCGCCAGGTGCTGCTTGTGCAAGTGCTCGTCGGGCAGGTTGATAAAACCCTGCAATAACGCTTTCCACGGATCGCCGAGCGTATTGAGGCGCGAGCCCACCACCCGTTGCGCGGCAATGCCGGTGAGTTCTTCCATGGCCTTGTTCCACATCAGGATTTCCTGATCCTTGGCCAGTGAGCACACGCCCATTGGCAATTCCTGCAAGGTCTGGCGGTGGTAACGGCGCAGTGCGTCGAGTTCGGCGGCAAGGCCGGTTAAACGCGAGTGGTAGTCCTCCAGCCTGCTCTCGATGAAGTGGATGTCTTCGGTCACGTAGTTTTCGCCGCCGGCCTTGTAGGGCAGGAAGGTTTCCACCATGTCCTGGGACACGCTGGGGCCCATCAGGCCGGACAGGTTGGCCTCGATACGGTCGCGCAGGCGGCGCAAGGCATAGGGGCGGCGTTCGTCGAAGGGCAGATAGAGGTCGCGCAACGCCTGTTCGACTTCCTTCTGCGCCGCCTTGGCACCCAGCGGCTTGGCCAATTGGGTGGCGAACTCCTGGGGCGAGGCCGCGTGCAATTCGCGGCGTTGCGGGCGGCGTACGTTGTCCACCGCGCAGGCTTCGGCGGCGCTGGTTTCTTCGGGGCTGGCATTGGTGAACAGCGAGATCAGCGTGAACATCAGCACGTTGGCCGCCAGCGAGGCAATCGCCGCCATGTGCCAGCTGGTGTCGTCGAGCACGTAGATCATGTTCAGCAGCGGGATGTAGAAACCCTGCAGGTTGCCGACCAGCGGCAGCAGCATGGTCACCACCCACACGAGGATGCCCGCCAGCAGCCCGGCGATAAAACCGCGACGATTGGCGGTCGGCCAGTACAGCACCGACAACACGCCCGGCAGGAACTGCAAGGTGGCGACGAAGGCAACGATGCCCAGGTTGGCCAGGTCCTGGCCGGCACCCAGCATCAGGTAGAAGCCATAACCGGCCATGATGATCGCGACGATCAGCGCGCGGCGCGTCCACTTGAGCCAGCGGTAGATATTGCCCTCGGCCGGTGGCTGGTACAGCGGCAGCACCAGGTGGTTGAGCGCCATGCCCGACAGCGCCAGGGTGGTGACAATGATCAGCCCGCTGGCCGCCGAGAGGCCGCCGACATACGCCAATAACGCCAGTGCCGGGCTGTTGGCGGCGATGCCGATGCCGAGGGTGAAGTATTCCGGGTTGGTGGTGGCCCCAAGCTTGAGGCCGGCCCACAGGATCAGCGGCACCGCCAGGCTCATCAGCAGCAAGAACAGCGGCAGGCCCCAGCTGGCGCTGACCAGCGAGCGCGGGTTGAGGTTTTCGGTGAAGGTCATGTGGTACATGTGCGGCATCACAATCGCCGAGGCGAAGAACACCAGCAGCAGCGTGCGCCACGGGCCTTCCTGCAGCGGCGTGTGCAGGGCGGCGAGGGCGGTCTGGTTTTGCAGCAGCCACAGTTCCAGCTGTTGCGGGCCGTCGAATACGCCGTAGAGCGCGTACAGGCCGACACCGCCGATGGCGATCAGCTTGATCACCGACTCGAAGGCAATCGCAAACACCAGGCCTTCATGTTTCTCGCGGGTGGCGATATGCCGTGAGCCGAAGAAAATCGTGAACAGCGTGATCAGCGCACAGAAGGCGAGGGCCACGCGGTGCTGCACCGGCTCGCGGGTGAGAATGCTGATGGAGTCGGCTACCGCCTGGATCTGCAGGGCCAGCAAAGGCAGCACGCCGATCAGCATGAAGATGGTGGTGAGCGCGCCGGCCCAGGTGCTGCGAAAGCGGAAGGCGAACAGGTCGGCCAGGGACGACAGCTGGTAGGTGCGGGTGATTTTCAGGATCGGGTACAGCAGCACCGGCGCCAGCAAAAAAGCCCCGGACACCCCCAGGTAGCTGGAGAGAAACCCGTAGCCGTACTGGTAGGCCAGGCCGACGGTGCCGTAGAACGCCCAGGCGCTGGCATACACGCCCAGGGACAAGGTGTAGGTCAACGGATGGCGAATAATCGCCCGCGGAATCATTCCGCGCTCACTGATCCAGGCGACGGCGAACAGCGCGGCCAGGTAGGCGGCGCTGATCAGCAGCATCTGGGTGAGGCTAAAGCTCATCGGCATCTTTTTGGCTCTGCAGGATGAAAGTCACGACGATCAGGATCAGCCACAGCAGATAAGGGCGATACCAGGCGCCCGTGGCGTCGATCCACCAATCCATGATGGCGGGGGAAAACAGGTAAATCCCGACGACCAGCAGCAGGACCAATCGATAGATGTACATGTTGGCCTCTGATTAAAAAACTGTCGCGATGGTAACGGATGCCGGGCCGGCTGCAAGCGCCTTCAACTCAATTGCGCTTCGGCCAGGGTGAGCGTGCGCGGGATCAGCAGCGGATCCCAGTGCCGGATGCCCCAATCCAGCAGTTCCCGTGGGCTGGCGTGAAGCAGTTCGTCACCGGGTTGCTGGCCGAGGGCGCGCAAGGCGCGCAGCAGCAGCGGCGTTGCCTGGTCTTGCGTCAGCGGCGGTGAACGGTAGGATTTACCCAGCTTGTTGCCGTCCGGCTGCACGATCAGCGGCACATGCAGGTAGCGCGGTTGGCGCAGGCCCAGCAGTTCCTGCAGGTACAGCTGGCGCGGCGTGGAATCGAGCAGGTCGGCGCCGCGCACGATGTCGGTCACCCCCTGCCAGGCATCGTCGAGCACCACCGCCAGTTGATAGGCGTACAGACCGTCGCGGCGGCGGATGACGAAATCGCCAGCCTCGCGGCCCAGGTGCTGTCGGAATTCGCCTTGAACGCGGTCGGTAAAATGGTAGGCAAGCTCGGGCACGCGCAGGCGGATCGCGGCGTCCTGCTGGTCGTGCCCGGCATTGCGGCACAGGCCGGGGTAAATCCCGTTGTAGGGTTCCAGCTGTTTGCGTGAGCAGGTGCACGCGTACGCCAGGCCATGGTTGAACAGGTCGTTCAGCACCTTGGCGTAGGCTTCGTGCCGCTCGCTTTGTCGGACCAACTCGCCATCCCATTCGAAGCCATAGCTTTCCAGCGCGTGCAGGATCGCGGCCTGGGCGCCAGGTTCTTCGCGGGGAGGGTCGAGGTCTTCCATGCGCATCAGCCAGCGACCATGGTTGGCGCGGGCGTCGAGGTAGGAGGCGAGGGCGGCGACCAGGGAGCCGAAATGCAAGTGGCCGCTGGGCGTGGGGGCGAAACGCCCTATATAGGTAGAGGCTGTCATGGGCCGGATACTACTGGAAACAGGAACGCCAGATACACAAATGGGGCGTTTGCACGCCCCATTCGTTCAGTTCGGCAGCAATTACTTGCCGACCTGTTTTTCCTTGATTTCAGCCAAGGTCTTGCAGTCTACGCACAGGTCCGCGGTTGGGCGGGCTTCCAGACGGCGAATACCGATCTCGACGCCGCAGGATTCGCACCAGCCGTATTCCTCGTCCTTGATCAGTTGCAACGTTTTGTCGATCTTTTTGATCAGCTTGCGCTCGCGATCACGGGCGCGCAGCTCCAGAGCGAACTCTTCTTCCTGGCTGGCACGGTCGGCCGGGTCAGGGAAGTTGGCTGCTTCGTCCTTCATGTGGTCAACGGTACGGTCAACCTCCTGCATCAAGTCCTGTTTCCATTTGTTCAGGATCTTGGTGAAGTGCTCGCGCATGGGCTCGCCCATGTACTCCTCGCCCTTTTTTTCCACATAAGGGTCGAAGCCGCCGAGGCCTTGAGTCTGCTGTTGCTTTGCTTGGGTGGACATGAATAGACCGCCTCTCACTCTTCTAATCCATTGCGCAGGATTGCAACGTCACCGACACCTGCCGGCCCTGCGGCTGCAAGCGGGCGAACTTACCAGATAGATTCGGGGTGCGCCACTCCCGGTTGTCGAGGCATCTCGACAGGGCTGCCAACCGCTGCAGCCCGCCATGGTAAGGCGTGGAGCGCCTCGAAGGTTGATTTTAGTCGTTTTGCTGGCACGTGCTGGCCCATCTTGGGTGGCCGAACAGGCAATAGAGCATGTATTAACGCAAGGGTTCGGTAGAATCCTGACTTTGTTCTCACGCTTGAAGGAAGGCTAATGGCCCAGCCCTACAGTGCGCGCAGCCGCGCCATCGAACCGTTTCATGTCATGGCGTTGCTGGCGCGAGCCAATGAGCTGCAGGCGGCGGGCCTGGATGTGATTCACCTGGAGATCGGCGAGCCGGATTTCACCACTGCCGAGCCCATCATCCAGGCCGGCCAGGCCGCGCTGGCCAATGGCAAGACACGCTATACCGCCGCCCGTGGGTTGCCCGAGTTGCGTGAGGCCATCAGCGGGTTTTATCAGCAGCGCTACGGATTGAACGTAGACCCTGAGCGCATTCTGATTACGCCCGGTGGCTCCGGCGCCTTGTTATTGGCCAGCAGCTTGCTGGTCGATCCTGGCAAGCACTGGCTGTTGGCGGACCCCGGCTACCCCTGCAATCGACACTTTCTGCGCCTGGTGGAGGGTGCCGCTCAACTGGTGCCGGTTGGGCCGGACGTGCGTTATCAACTGAACGCCGAGCTGGTGGCCAAACACTGGGACCAGGACAGCGTAGGTGCCCTCGTCGCATCGCCGGCCAACCCGACCGGCACCCTGCTCACGCGGGATGAGCTGGCCGGGCTGTCCAGTGCGATCAAGGCGCGCAATGGGCACCTGGTGGTGGATGAGATCTATCACGGCCTGACCTACGGCACCGATGCCGCCAGCGTGCTGGAAGTTGATGATGAAGCATTTGTCCTGAATAGTTTTTCCAAGTATTTCGGGATGACCGGCTGGCGCCTCGGTTGGCTGGTGGCGCCGCCCGATGCGGTGGCGGATTTGGAGAAGCTGGCACAAAACCTCTACATCAGCGCGCCGAGCATGGCCCAGCACGCTGCGCTTGCGTGCTTTACCCCACAGACCCTGAGCATTCTGGAAGCGCGTCGCGCCGAGTTCGGCCGCCGCCGTGATTTCCTGCTGCCGGCCCTGCGCGAACTTGGCTTTGGTATCGCGGTGGAGCCGGAAGGGGCGTTCTATTTGTACGCCGATATCAGCGCATTCGGCGGCGATGCCTTTGCGTTCTGTCGGCATTTCCTCGAGACCGAACACGTGGCATTTACGCCCGGACTGGATTTCGGCCGCTACCAGGCCGGTCATCATGTGCGTTTTGCCTACACGCAAAACCTCGATCGCCTGCAGGAGGCGGTGGAGCGCATCGCCCGTGGCTTGCGGAGCTGGCAAGGCTGATGCGCTTTTATCCTCCCCTTGAAGAAGCGCGGCTGATTCGCCGCTACAAGCGTTTTCTCACCGATATCGAGACCGTTACCGGCGAGTTACTCACTATTCACTGCCCGAACACCGGTTCGATGCTCAACTGCATGGTCGAGGGTGGGCAGGTCTGGTTCAGCCGCTCCGATGACCCCAAGCGCAAGTTGCCCGGCACCTGGGAAATCGCCGAAACACCTCAGGGCCGGCTGGCGTGCGTGAATACGGCGCGTGCCAATCAATTGGTCGAGGAAGCGCTGCACGCCGGGGTGATCAGCGAGCTCAACGGGTTTACCGCGCTGAAGCGAGAGGTGCCGTACGGTCAGGAGAAAAGCCGGATCGACTTTCGCCTGGAGTATCCGGAGGGGGCGGCGTATGTCGAAGTCAAAAGCGTCACCTTGGGCTTTGACGGTTCGGCGGTAGCGGCGTTTCCCGACGCGGTGACCCAGCGTGGCGCGAAGCACTTGCGCGAACTGGCACACCTGGCGCGCAGCGGGGTGCGTGCGGTGCAACTGTATTGCGTGAATCTTTCCGGGATCGAAGCGGTGCGGCCTGCCGTGGAAATCGACGCCGGCTATGCTGGCGCCCTGCGTGAGGCCAAGGCGGCGGGCGTCGAGGTGCTGGCCTACGGGGTGCGGGTGACGCACGAAGAAATCGTGGTGGACCGCAGACTCCAGGTGCTGCTCGGCGATTAGAGTTGCACCCACAGGCCGTGTTCGTCTTCGCGGCCGGGCAGCGCTGTGAGGCTTTGACCTGCACAAGGCCCGGCGATGCACTCGCCACTTTCGATGAGGAATAATGCACCGTGGGTGGCGCACTGGATCAGGCTGGCGCTCTCGTCGAGGAAGCGATCAGGCTGCCATTCCAGCGGGATGCCGCGATGAGGGCAGCGGTTGATATAGAAGTAGGCGATGCCATCGCGGCGCACGGCCAACAGCTTGCAACCGTCTATTTCAAAACCGAGGCTGCTGTCGGGTGCGAGGGTATCGGAGGGGCAGACGAACTTCATTTCAATTCTCAAGTGCCTTGACGTCCAAATGAAAACAATTATCAAATGCCGGCTTCGTCCGTCAGTTGATCTTGCGCTCAGTACGATGCCCGGCAGTGGTTATCTGTCACATCAACGAGTGCCGGAGCGGCTTCGTCCCTTGGAAGGAAACCCTGTTATGCGCCTGTGTACCAGCGCTATCGCGCTTGTTGTCGGACTGCTGGTCAACCCCGGGGCGCACGCCTCGGAACTGCCACAACGCTGGGTGAGTGCCGGTGGCGCGCTGACCGAGTGGGTGGCCGCCCTGGGTGGCGAGTCGACGCTGGTGGGGGTGGACACTACCAGTCAGCATCCCGAGTCGGTCAAGGCGCTGCCCAGTATCGGTTATCAGCGGCAATTGTCGGCTGAAGGCATTCTGAGCTTGCGCCCGCAGGTACTCATCGGCACCGAAGAAATGGGCCCGCCGCCGGTACTGGCGCAGGTACGCGGCGCGGGTGTGCAAGTGGAGATGTTCTCCGCGCAGGCGGATTTGCCAACCCTCAAGGGCAACCTTGAGCATTTGGGCAAGTTGCTGGGCAATGAGGCCAAGGCTCGCCAATTGTTTAGCGGATACGAGCAGGCACTGAATCAGCAGAAAAGCGCGGTCGTCAAGGCGCAGACCACGCAACAGGCGCCAGGTGTATTGCTGCTGCTCGGCCACGCGGGGGGCAAGCCGCTGATCGCCGGCAAGGACACGGCGGCGGATTGGCTGTTGCAACAGGCGGGCGGGCATAACCTGGCGACCCACACCGGTTACAAGCCGTTCTCGGCCGAGTCGCTGGCGGGTTTGAGTCCGGATGTACTGGTGTTTGCCGATCGGGCCCTGACCGGCGAGGCGGCGCGTGCGGCGTTGTTCAAGGAAAATCCGATCCTGGCCGCAACGCCTGCCGCCAAAAATGGCCGCGTGGTTGAACTGGACCCAACCCTGTTGGTGGGCGGGCTCGGACCGCGTCTGCCGCAAAGCCTGGTGAAACTGTCTGCCGGGTTTTATCCGTCTCAGGCTGAATCCGCCCCATGACGACATTGGTCAGACCCAAGACCCTGTTTATTGGCTTGGCATTGTTATGTGTCCTGGCGATCTGGCTTTCGTTGGCCCTGGGCCCTGTCAGCCTGCCGTTGCTGGATACGCTCAGGGCCGCTTTGCGTTTGATGGGCTTGCCGATTGACCCTCAAGGGTTGGAGCAGGCGGAGCTGATCCTTGGGCAGATCCGTTTGCCGCGCACCTTGCTGGGCCTGGCGGTCGGTGGCGTGCTGGCCTTGTCGGGCGTGGCGATGCAGGGTTTGTTTCGCAACCCGTTGGCCGATCCCGGGTTGGTGGGTGTGTCCAGCGGTGCTGCGCTGGGCACGGCGGTCGCGATTGTTGGCGGTTCGTTGTTCGGCGGCTTGCCGGATGCGGTCGGCCCTTATCTTTTGTCGTTGTGTGCATTCCTCGGCGGTTTGGGCGTGACGGCGCTGGTTTACCGTCTGGGCCGGCGAAACGGGCAGACCCATGTGGCGACTATGCTGCTGGCCGGCATCGCCCTGACCGCGTTGGCCGGTTCTGCGGTAGGCCTGTTCACTTATCTGGCGGACGACGCCACCTTGCGCACCTTGACCTTCTGGAACCTGGGGAGCCTGAACGGCGCCAGTTATTCTCGGTTGTGGCCTTTATTGCTGGTGAGCGCGGCGGTGGCGCTGTGGCTGCCGCGCCGCGCGAAGGCGTTGAATGCGCTGTTGCTGGGCGAGTCCGAGGCTGGGCACCTGGGTATTGATGTCGAAGGGCTCAAGCGTGAACTGGTGTTTTGTACGGCGCTCGGCGTAGGCGCGGCGGTGGCGGCGGCGGGGATGATCGGGTTTGTCGGGTTGGTGGTGCCCCATCTGGTGCGATTGCTGGCCGGTCCCGACCATCGGGTGTTGCTACCCGCCTCGATATTGGCGGGTGCGAGTCTGCTGTTGTTTGCCGATCTGGTGGCTCGCCTGGCGCTGGCACCGGCTGAATTGCCGATCGGGATTGTGACGGCGTTTATCGGCGCGCCGTTTTTTCTTTATCTCTTGTTGCGGGGTCGCGCCTGATGCTGCGAGTAGAGGCGCTGCAGGTTCGTCGGGGTCGCACAACCGTATTGGCGAATGTCACCCTGGCGCTGTTGCCGGGTGAGGTGCTCGGTGTACTGGGCCCGAATGGCGCCGGCAAAAGTACCTTGCTCGGTGCATTGTGCGGTGAGTTGCAGCCCGACCAGGGCAGGGTGTGGCTGGACCAGCAGGAGTTGAAGCACTGGAGCGGCGCGCAACGCGCCCAGCGCCTGGCCGTGCTGCCCCAGTCCTCGACCCTGGATTTTGCCTTTCGCGTCGAAGAGGTGGTTGGCATGGGGCGCCTGCCCCATCAAACCGGGCGATTACGTGATGATGAAATCATTGAGGCCGCGTTGCAGGCGGCGGATGTCGGGCACTTGATCGGTCGCAGCTACCTCTCGCTGTCCGGCGGCGAGCGTCAGCGTGTGCACCTGGCGCGGGTTTTGGCGCAGTTATGGCCGGGTGAGACGGGGCAGACGCTGCTGTTGGACGAGCCGACATCAATGCTTGACCCACTGCACCAGCACACTGTCTTGCAGGCGATACGCACTTTTGCCGATCAAGGCGCGGCAGTGCTGGTGATTCTGCATGACTTGAACCTGGCCGCACGTTATTGCGACCGAATTCTGCTGCTGGAAAAGGGACGTCCTCATGCGTTGGACACGCCGGCGCAGGTCTTGCGGCCCGGCCCGCTCAAAGCCGTATTTGGCCTTGATGTGTTGGTGCAGCCGCACCCGGAACGTGGACATCCGCTGATAATCGCTCGCTAGCAGGACTTTCTTACGGGCAAAAAAAGACCCGGCAAGAGCCGGGTCAAATAACCGTGATTAGCCTGATGAGGAGATAATCTGAGAGTCCGAACCAATGGTCTTTCAGTTATCGGCTGATCTCGCGACCAGTTGTGATAATCATAACGATTCTCATTTGAGAGTCAACAGCTGATTTTGAACGACGCTGTGTTTTCCTCAAACGCTTGTTCGAAACAGCCCCGCGACTTAATTCTTCTGGCGCGCTGCAATGGCGTCCAGCTGGCGATTCAACGCTTCCTTGCGTTCGGCAGGGATGTCATTCCAGTGAACATTCAGCAACGCCCCCTCAATGGCATATAACAACACTTTCGAGGCACGGAAGCCGCGCGTGCGCACGGCGCGGTATGCGTCGACCGCGCCCAGGCGGCGCAGGTCGGAGGCACTGTGGATGCCCACCGCATGCAGCCATTGCGCCGACGTCTTGCCAAGATTTTTCAGGAGTTGCAGCTCATCGTTCATCAAGCCTCCTTGCGACGGCCGAATGGTGCGGTGGGTATCGTGACCAGGCAAGCCTGAAAAGGAGTGTAGCGCTCAGCAGGAAAAGCGTGATTCTTTACGAAGAAACGGCCAAATGCTTATAAGAATGGCGCGAAAATTTTGACGGCAGCGTCCGTGCCACGCGTCCTGCGTGGCCGGGCGTAATAAAAGGGCGTTATCTGGTGCGATAGCGCAGGCGCGTTCCGAAGTTGACCGACATAAGGATCTCATCGGCAGTCAATTGCGGCGGAAAGTAAGTCCCGGAGATCTGCGCGTGGGCCAGGCTTGCACCTTCCAATGGGCAATCGCGCAGATCCAGGCCGCGCAAATCAGCGGAGCGGAAATACGCGTCAGTGAAATCCACACCCGCGGCGTCCAGTTCACGCAGGTCCAGCCCACGGAAATCGCCACCGCGCATGTCGATCACGCCGTCTTTGGGGCGTTCCTGATTGAAGCCGCGAATATCGTCTTTATGCAAAAGCGAGTAGAGCGGGGTATCGAGAAGCTTCGGCTGACTCATGATGGCATACCAGCTGGAGGTAGTAAGCCATTATAGTGCCACTATTTCTGGGTCGTGCGACGAAGCCGACGACACGACCAAGAAACTTTTCTTACAGGCCCGGCAAGCGCTGACGAATATGCGCAACCAACGCATCCAGCGTGCCGCTTTCATTGGTTTCTACCCGTTGGCTGAGGATCAACTCCTCGGCTGTCAGCGGATCGCGATTGGCGTGCTGTTCGCCGATAACCGCCAGCGTAGCGTCGGAAGGATCGCTCTTATCTGCCTGACGCTGCGCCAACCAGTTGGCGATAACCGCTTGCGGTGCGTTGCAATCCAGAATCAGAAACGGCGCGCCTGTGGCTTCGGCGACCTTGGCGGCGGCTTCGCGCTGCTCGCGTTTCAGAAAGGTAGCGTCCAGCACCACCGGGAAGCCGGCGCGCAGCACGGTGTCGGCGATTTCGTTCAGGCGCGCGTAGGTTTTCGCGCTGGCATCTACCGCATAAATGCCCGCCTGTGGCGCGTTTTCAACCTGCTGCTCACCAAACAGACGCTTGCGCTCCACGTCCGAACGCAGGCGCACGGCGCCCAGCGCTTCGACCAGACGCATGCTGACGGTGCTCTTGCCCACCGCCGACACACCGTGGGTAATCGCCAGGAAGCGCGACGGAATGGTGCTGTAGCTCTCCGCCAGGTTGGCGTAGTTGCGGTACTGGCGCAGCGTGGTGGCGCGTTGCACCGCGCTTGCTTCGCTCGGCATGCTGAACAGCGCGACCTTGGCGCGTACCAACGCGCGGTAAGCCTTGTAGAAATTCAGCACTTCCAGGCCCTGATAGTCGCCCGTCAGTTCCAGGTACTGGCTGATAAAGCGCCGTGCCAGCGACTTGAGCCCACGGTCTTCCAAGTCCATGGCCAGGAAGCCGGTGTCGGCGTACACGTCGGTGAAACGAAACGGCTCGTTGAATTCGATGCAGTCGAAAATCACCACCTGGCCATCAATCACGGTGGCGTTGCCCAAGTGGATATCACCGTGACACTCACGGGTAAAACCCTCGGACTTGCGCCGGGCCAGCAGTGGCTTGAGGCGATCGAAGCTGCTTTCAGCCCAGGCTTGCAGCGCTTCGAGCTGCAGAAGGTCGGCCTTGTCGCTGAGGAAGGGACGAATTTGTTCGAAGTTCTGCCGCACTGGCGCCATCACTTCGTCCGGCGTGCCGGCCGCATGCTCCTGTGGGACTTTTGGCGCGGTGAGGTGAAAGTGCGCGATCTGCCTGGCCATCTCGTCGATGTGTGCACTGGTCAGCTCACCATTGGCCTGCAAGGTGCTGAGCATCTGGCTTTGCGGGAACTGGCGCATTTTCAGCGCGTATTCGATCACCGGTCCGTCGCCGCCCAGCTGTGGAGATTCGGCAGTGCCGGTAATTGGCAACACCTCAAGATACAAATCTTTGGTCAGGCGCTGGTTGAGGCGCAATTCTTCATTGCAGAAGTGACCGCGCTTTTCCAGATCGGTGAAATCCAGGAAGCCGAAGTTCATCGGTTTCTTCAATTTATAGGCGTAGGGGCCGGTGAGGATGACCCAGGAAATATGGGTCTCAATGACGTGGAACGCTTCAACCGGATGCGGGTACAACGCCGGGTTTTGCAGGGCAGCGATCAGGGACTGGCTCACGGGCGATCCTTCAGAGTCTGGAAAAATTCATGGCGGGCATTATGGCCGCTACGGGCGGTCGTGCAAACCGCTGTCCGGCTCATGTTGATCATCAAATAAAGTGCGTATAATCCGCCGCCATGACTCGATCCCGATCTCCCCGTTCCCGTAAAAAACCTCCTTCCCGTGGCCTGCGCCCATGGCTTGGCTGGGCGCTCAAGCTCGGCCTCGTGGGCCTGGTAGTGCTCGCCGGCTTCGCGGTGTACCTCGATGCGGTGGTGCAGGAGAAATTCTCCGGCAAGCGCTGGACCATTCCGGCCAAGGTCTACGCCCGCCCGCTGGAGCTGTTTACCGGCCAGAAGCTGAGCAAGGACGACTTCCTCACCGAACTCGATGCTTTGGGCTATCGCCGCGAGCCCGTGAGCAATGGCCCGGGTTCTGCGGCTGTCAGCGGCAATACCGTGGACTTGAACACGCGCGGCTTCCAGTTCTATGAAGGGCTGGAAAAAGCCCAGCCGGTTCGCGTGCGGTTTTCCGGTGACTACGTGGCCGAGCTGTCGTCGCTCAACGGCTCGAAGCTGCCGGTGGTGCGCCTTGAACCGCTGATGATCGGTGGGATTTATCCTAAAAACCTGGAAGACCGCATCCTGATCAAGCTCGATCAGGTGCCGCCTTATCTGTTGGAAACCCTGGTCGCCGTGGAAGACCGCGATTTCTACAGCCACTGGGGCGTGTCGCCGAAGTCGATTGCGCGTGCCATCTGGGTCAACACATCCGGCGGCAAGATGACTCAGGGCGGCAGTACGCTGACGCAACAATTGGTCAAGAACTTCTACCTCACCAGTGAGCGCAGCCTGACCCGCAAGCTCACCGAAGCCATGATGGCCATGCTGCTGGAGCTGCACTACAGCAAGCAGGAGATTCTCGAGGCGTATCTCAACGAGGTCTTCGTCGGCCAGGATGGCCAGCGCGCGGTGCACGGTTTCGGTCTGGCCAGCCAGTTCTTCTTTGGCCAACCGCTGTCCGAGTTGAAGCTGCATCAAGTCGCGTTGCTGGTGGGCATGGTCAAGGGGCCGTCCTACTACAACCCGCGGCGCAACCCGGAGCGCGCGCTGGAGCGTCGCAACCTGGTCTTGGATGTGCTTGAACAGCAGGGCGTCGCTACCGCTGAACAGGTCGCCGCAGCGAAGAAAATGCCTCTGGGTGTGACGACTCGCGGCAAGCTGGCGGACAGCTCCTTCCCGGGCTTTATCGACCTGGTCAAACGCCAGCTGCGTGAAGACTACCGCGACGAAGACTTGACCGAAGAGGGCCTGCGCATCTTCACCAGTTTTGACCCGATTCTGCAGATGAAAGCCGAGGCGTCCGTCAACGACACCTTCAAGCGTCTTACCGGGCGTAAAGGTTCCGATGAAGTGGAAGCGGCCATGGTCGTGACCAACCCGGAAACCGGTGAAGTTCAGGCCATGATCGGCAGCCGTCAGGCCAGTTTTGCCGGCTTCAACCGCGCACTGGATGCGGTGCGGCCGATTGGCTCGCTGGTCAAGCCGGCGGTCTACCTCACTGCGTTGGAAAAACCGAGCAAATACACCCTCACCAGTTGGCTCTCCGATGATCCGTTATCGGTCAAGGGGGCTGATGGCCAGGTGTGGACGCCGCAGAACTTTGATCGACGCTCCCATGGCACGGTGTTCCTTTATCAAGGGCTCGCGCATTCCTACAATATCTCGACCTCGCGGCTGGGCCTCGAAGTGGGCGTGCCGAATGTGCTCAAAACGCTGGCGCGGCTGGGTATCACTCGCGAATTCCCGGCGTTCCCGTCGATCCTGCTGGGGGCGGGTGCGATGACGCCGATGGAAGTCGCGACCATGTACCAGACCCTTGCCAACGGGGGCTTCAACACGCCGATGCGCGGGATTCGCAGCGTGCTCACGGCCGACGGTGAGCCGCTCAAGCGTTACCCGTTCCAGATTCAGCAGCGCTTCGATGCGGGCTCCATTTACCTCATCCAGAACGCCATGCAACGCGTGATGCGTGAAGGTACGGGTAGCTCGGTCTATAAAGTCCTGCCATCGAACCTCACACTGGCGGGCAAGACCGGTACCAGTAACGATTCGCGTGACAGCTGGTTCGCCGGCTTCGGCCAGGATGTGCTGGCGGTGGTGTGGCTGGGCCGCGACGACAACGGCAAGACGCCGTTCACCGGCGCGACCGGTGCGCTGCAGGTGTGGACCAGTTTCATGCGCAAGGCCGATCCGCTGCCGCTGAATATGCCGCAGCCGGACAACATCGTGCAGGCCTGGATTGATCCGCACAGTGGGCAAGGTTCTGATGCCAACTGTCCGGGTGCGGTGCAGATGCCGTATATTCGCGGCAGCGAGCCACCACCCGGTCCCGCATGCGGTGGCAGTGCGCCTGCGGATGCGGATTCGGTGATGGATTGGGTCAAGGGCTGGATGCATTAAGCAAACGAGGGTTTCAAGTGAACAAGTTGTGGATTCCAGCTATTACCGTCCTGGCCTTGCTGGGCGGTTGCTCCAGCGTGCAGCGCGGCTCGATTCCCGTGGTGGATGCGAGCAGCAGCGCTTCCAGCAATGACCGGATCTCGGCCAATGGCGGGTTCCGCCAGACCGTGACCAACCGCCCGGCGCAGGCCAAACCTCAGGCAATGCCTCAGGATTCCGGCGTGGTGGTGATGGTGCCGGGCAGCGGCGCCGCCACTGCGGCGCCGATCAGTGCCGAACCGTGGACACCCGGTCCGAGCAGCTCCGCACCGATCGACACCGCGCCGGTTCAGGCGGCACCGATCAATCAGGGGTCGTACAGCATGCCTTCGTCGCCCAGCGGCGTTCCGTCCTCCTCCGGCGGTGGCTTGTCTGCTGACGAACAACTGGATGGTCCGGTACTGGCCTTGCTCACCACCGCCCAGCAACAGCAGGCTGGTGGCGATTTGAACGGCGCATCCTCAAGCCTTGAACGTGCCCAGCGTGTGGCGCCGCGTGAACCGCAAGTGCTGTATCGCCTGGCGCAAGTGCGCATGGCCCAGGGCGATGCGCCGCAAGCCGAACAGTTCGCCCGTCGTGGGCTGAGTCTGGCCAACGGTCGTCCCGACCTGCAAGCCAGCCTGTGGGCCTTGATCGGTGATGCGCGTGCGGCCCAGGGCGACGCCGCCGGCGCTGCCCAGGCCCGCCAGAAAGCCAAGGTCAGCCTCTGATGGATGGGCGTTTTCCAGCGATTGCCGAACAGTTATTGCTGATTGAGCGCGAGTTGCGTGTGCAAGGCTGGTGGGATGAGCAATCCCCCAGCATGGAGGCGCTCAGCAGTGTCGAGCCTTTCTCGGTCGACACCCTGGACTTTCACCAGTGGCTGCAGTGGATCTTCCTGGTACGCATGAAGCAGATTCTTGAACAGGATCTGCCATTGCCCAACGCTTCAGGGATCCTGGAGATGGCCGAGATGGTTTATGCCGATCGGCCACGGGAAAGCCTTGGATTGCGCAATGCGCTGAAAAAGTTCGACCAATTGATCGTCGACGCTCGTTAATTGCCTGGCTGTCGGGTTTTTCGGCAGTCTTGCGCATATTTCTACCGCTTGACGACATTCAGGCGAGTTTTATCCCTCATCAAACGCCTTTCTTCTGCGTTCTCATGCGCTTAGTTGGAAAAAAGCGCAATTATTGCTTGACTTGAACGGCCTGAAACAGAAGAATCCAAAGTCCGCTGTATCGGGACTGCCAGAAGCAGGCCCGCTCGGCAGATCATGAGGCGCATATCCGCGCCGACCTGTTACACCCGCAACGCGTTACCTCGCGCTGGGTGGGAAAATCCCGCAACACTTGGGACGATCCCAATACTTGCTCAGTCAGTGCTGACGTAGTCGGCGACCACCGTCGCTCATGCTCTGTTGAGAAGTAAACCTATTAAGACCCGTCGGTTTTTCAACGGACGGTATTCTGGCGTTTTAGAGGTGAACAACGTGGAGCTTTTATCTGGCGGTGAGATGCTCGTCCGCTTTTTGCGTGACGAAGGCGTCGACTATATCTACGGGTACCCAGGTGGTGCTCTGCTTCATGTTTATGACGCACTGTTCAAGGAACCGGCTGTTACCCACATCCTGGTTCGCCACGAACAGGCCGCGACCCATATGGCTGACGGTTATGCCCGTGCCACCGGTAAAGCCGGCGTGGTCCTGGTAACGTCCGGCCCAGGCGCAACCAATGCCATCACCGGCATCGCGACTGCGTATATGGACTCCATTCCGATGGTGATCATCTCCGGCCAGGTGGCCAGCACCCTGGTGGGCACCGACGCATTCCAGGAAACCGACATGATCGGTATCTCCCGGCCGATCGTGAAACACAGCTTCATGATCAAGCACGCGTCGGAGATCCCGGAAGTCATGAAGAAGGCGTTCTACCTCGCACAGTCCGGTCGCCCGGGCCCTGTGGTGGTCGATATCCCGAAAGACATGACCAATCCGGCTGAAAAATTCGAATACATCTTTCCGAAGAAAGCCAAGCTGCGTTCCTACAGCCCGGCCGTGCGTGGGCACTCGGGGCAGATCCGCAAGGCGGCAGAAATGCTCCTGGCGGCCAAGCGCCCTGTGCTTTATTCCGGTGGTGGCGTGATTCTGGGCGGCGGCTCCGCGCAGTTGACTGAGCTGGCCAGGCTGCTCAACCTGCCGGTGACCAACACCCTGATGGGCCTCGGCGCCTTCCCGGGCACCGACCGTCAGTTCGTCGGTATGCTCGGCATGCACGGCAGCTACACCGCCAACCAGGCCATGCACCACGCTGACGTGATCCTGGCCGTGGGCGCGCGGTTCGATGACCGGGTGATCAACGGCGCGAGCAAATTCTGCCCAAATGCCAAGATCATCCATATCGACATCGATCCGGCATCCATCTCCAAGACCATCAAGGCCGACGTGCCGATCGTGGGACCTGTGGAGAGCGTATTGACCGAAATGGTCGCTGCACTCAAGGATATTGGCGAAACGCCGAACAAGGAATCCGTCGCCAGTTGGTGGAAGCAGATCGACGAGTGGCGCGGTGATCGCGGCCTGTTCCCTTACAACAAGGGCGACGGCAGCATCATCAAACCGCAAACCGTGATCGAAACCCTGTGCGAAGTGACCAAGGGCGATGCCTATGTAACCTCCGACGTGGGCCAGCATCAGATGTTCGCGGCGCAGTACTACACCTTCGACAAGCCCAACCGCTGGATCAACTCCGGTGGCCTGGGCACGATGGGTTTTGGTTTTCCTGCGGCCATGGGCGTGAAACTGAGCTTCCCGGATGCCGACGTCGCCTGCGTCACCGGCGAGGGCAGCATCCAGATGAACATTCAGGAATTGTCGACATGCCTGCAGTACGGCCTGCCGGTGAAGATCGTCTGCCTGAACAACGGCGTGCTGGGTATGGTTCGTCAGTGGCAGGACATGAGCTACGGCAGCCGTCACTCCCATTCCTACATGGAATCGTTGCCGGATTTCGTCAAGTTGGTTGAAGCCTATGGCCACGTCGGCATGCGCATCACCGATCTGAAAGATCTGAAGCCGAAGATGGAAGAGGCATTCGCCATGAAGGACCGCCTGGTGTTCCTCGATATTCAAGTGGACACCAGTGAGCACGTCTATCCGATGCAGATCAAAGACGGCTCCATGCGCGACATGTGGCTGAACAAGACGGAGCGTACTTAATTATGCGGCACATCATCTCCCTGCTTCTGGAGAACGAACCCGGCGCTCTGTCTCGTGTTGTCGGCCTGTTTTCGCAACGCAACTACAACATCGAAAGCCTGACCGTGGCACCGACCGAAGACCCGACGCTGTCGCGCCTGACGTTGACTACTGTTGGCCACGATGAGGTGATCGAGCAGATCACCAAGAACCTCAACAAGCTGATCGAAGTGGTCAAGCTGGTCGACCTGTCTGAAAGTGCCCATATCGAGCGCGAGCTGATGCTGGTCAAGGTCAAGGCTACGGGGGCCCAACGTGCCGAGATCAAGCGGACCACCGACATTTATCGCGGGCAGATCGTCGATGTGAGCGCCAGCGTTTATACCGTTCAACTGACCGGTACCAGCGACAAGCTGGACAGCTTCATCCAGTCGATCGGGACGGCCTCGATTCTGGAAACCGTACGCAGTGGTGTCACCGGGATTGCCCGTGGCGACAAAGTACTCAGCATCTAACCCAAATTAGCGAATGGCCTTACGGCCTGGATATATAGAGGAACCTCATGAAAGTTTATTACGATAAAGATTGTGACCTGTCGATCATCCAGGGCAAGAAAGTCGCCATCATCGGCTACGGTTCCCAGGGGCACGCGCAAGCTTGCAACCTCAAGGACTCCGGCGTTGACGTCACCGTCGGCCTGCGCAAAGGCTCGGCTACCGTTGCCAAGGCTGAGGCCCACGGCCTGAAAGTGACCGACGTGGCTTCCGCTGTGGCAGCTGCCGACGTGGTCATGATCCTGACCCCGGACGAGTTCCAGTCCGCGCTGTACAAGAATGAAATCGAGCCGAACATCAAAAAGGGCGCCACCCTGGCCTTCTCCCACGGCTTTGCGATTCATTACAACCAGGTTGTGCCGCGTGCCGACCTCGACGTGATCATGATCGCGCCGAAAGCACCGGGCCACACCGTGCGTTCTGAATTCGTCAAAGGCGGCGGTATCCCTGACCTGATCGCGATCTATCAGGACGCATCCGGCAACGCCAAAAACGTTGCGCTGTCCTACGCCTCCGGCGTGGGTGGCGGTCGTACCGGCATCATCGAAACCACCTTCAAGGACGAGACCGAAACCGACCTGTTCGGCGAACAGGCCGTGCTGTGCGGCGGCACCGTCGAGCTGGTCAAAGCCGGTTTCGAAACCCTGGTTGAAGCGGGCTACGCGCCGGAAATGGCCTACTTCGAATGCCTGCACGAACTGAAGCTGATCGTTGACCTCATGTACGAAGGCGGTATCGCCAACATGAACTACTCGATCTCCAACAACGCCGAATACGGCGAGTACGTGACTGGCCCGGAAGTGATCAACGCCGAGTCCCGTCAGGCGATGCGCAACGCTCTGAAACGTATTCAGGACGGCGAATACGCCAAGATGTTCATCAGCGAAGGTGCTACCGGCTACCCTTCGATGACCGCCAAGCGTCGCAACAACGCCGCTCACGGTATCGAAGTCATCGGCGAGCAACTGCGCTCCATGATGCCGTGGATCGGTGCCAACAAGATCGTCGACAAAGCCAAGAACTAAGTCGTACGTATCAAGGGAAAACGCGGCCTAGGCCGCGTTTTTTCGTTTGGGAGGCGTGTTCTGGTATAAAGCTGCATCGTTTGCGGGCGAACACTCGCCGCAAGTATTTGTCGAATTTTTTTCACACCGTTGCAAGGTAAAGTCCATGAGCGAACGTCCCGAAGAGCCAAACCAGGCTTACGACGCCGAAAGCATGCTGCCCATCGATGAACATGTCGAAGAAGGGCATGACGCTGAAGGCCGCAAGGTCCGGCATCGTGGCATCTATCTGCTGCCGAACCTGTTCACCACGGCGAACCTGTTTGCCGGCTTCTATTCCATCATCAATTCCATGAGTGCCCAGAGCGCGCTGGCGGCAGGTGACGCGGCAAGTGCCAGCAAGTATTTCGGTTTTGCCGCCATCGCCATTTTCGTGGCCATGGTGCTGGACGGCCTTGATGGTCGTGTAGCGCGAATGACCAATACCCAGAGTGCCTTCGGCGCCGAGTACGACTCGCTGTCGGACATGGTTGCCTTTGGTGTGGCGCCCGCGCTGCTGGCATTTGCCTGGGCGCTGGGTGACATGGGCAAGGTGGGCTGGATGGTTGCCTTCATCTATGTGGCAGGCGCCGCGTTGCGCCTGGCGCGTTTCAATACGCAAGTCGGTACTGCCGACAAGCGCTACTTCATCGGCCTCGCCAGCCCGGCAGCTGCCGGCGTGGTTGCGGGGATTGTCTGGGCATTCAGTGACTACGGCATCCAGGGTTCGAAAATGTCGTTCCTGGTGGCGCTGATGGTAGCGGCTGCCGGGATGCTGATGGTCAGCAACATCAAGTACAACAGCTTCAAGGAGTTTGACCTCAAGGGTCGGGTGCCTTTCGTGGCCATTCTGGTAGTGGTGCTGGTGTTTGCAGTGGTATTCAGCGATCCGCCGCGCATCTTGCTGCTGGCTTTCCTGGTCTACGCGGCTTCCGGGCCGGTTCAGTATCTGCTGCATATGCGTCGGGACAAAACATTGTCTTAATGTAATTTCCCCCATACTCCGCAGTCTATTGGTGCATCTGTCCTCCAATGCTGCGGAGTTGCCATGTTAATCAAACTGCCTAAAGCGTCCGATTGCCACGAATCGGATGTCACGCCTGAATCCTTTTACCTCTCTCGCCGCAGCATACTTGGCGGTGCGCTTGCCGGTATGGCTGCAGCCAGCCTGCCGCGTTGGGCGAGTGCCGAGGACGCGGCCCGCTATGCCGATGTCGAGCCGGGCAGGGCGCCGAGTTGGTTCACCGAAAAGTTGCCTGGTACGCAATGGAATGCGGTCACCGTCAAGGACGAGGCCATCACACCGTTCAAGGACGCGACCCATTACAACAATTTCTATGAGTTCGGTACCGATAAGGGTGACCCGGCGAATAACGCGGGTTCACTCAAGACCGAACCCTGGAGTGTGGTGATCGATGGTGAAGTCGGCAAGCCAGGGCGCTATGCTCTGGAAGACTTCATGAAGCCCTATCAGTTGGAAGAGCGAATCTACCGTCTGCGCTGCGTTGAGGCGTGGTCGATGGTCATTCCCTGGATCGGTTTTCCAATTTCGGCCTTGCTCAAGCAGGTCGAGCCTACGTCCAAGGCCAAGTACATTCGTTTCGAAACCCTTCAAGATCCAAAAAGCATGCCTGGGCAGCGCTCGAATTTCGGCCTGATCGACTGGCCCTATGTAGAAGGGTTGCGCCTGGATGAGGCGATGAACCCGCTGGCGATTCTTGCCGTCGGCATGTATGGGCGTGAGTTGCCCAATCAGAATGGTGCGCCTTTGCGCTTGGTGGTGCCGTGGAAGTATGGCTTCAAGAGTGTGAAGTCCATTGTGCGTATCAGTCTGGTGAGTGAGCAGCCTAAGACGACTTGGCAGAGTATCGCGGCCGATGAGTACGGCTTTTATGCGAACGTGAACCCTACGGTTGACCATCCACGCTGGACACAGGCCCGGGAGCGGCGGTTGCCGAGTGGCCTGTTCAGCCCGAATGTTCGGGAGACTCAGATGTTCAACGGCTATGGGGATGAGGTCGCTTCTCTATATACCGGTCTGGATTTGCGGAAGAACTACTGATGCGCTATCCCATCTGGCGCATCGGCGTCTTTATTGCAGCGGGTGTATGGCCGTTGTTCTGGCTCTATGAGGCGTGGAGTTCTGCGCTCGGTCCGGATCCGGGCAAAGTCCTGGTTGATCGGCTTGGCCTGGGCACCTTGATTCTGTTGCTGATCACCCTGTGCATGACGCCGCTGCAAAAACTGAGTGGCTGGGCGGGGTGGATAGCCGTGCGCCGGCAATTGGGGTTGTGGTGTTTCGCTTACGTGGTGCTGCACCTGGCAGCTTATTGCGTTTTCGTGCTGGGGTTGGATTGGTCGCAGCTGGGCGTTGAGTTGCGCAAGCGGCCATACATTATTGTTGGAGCGTTGGGCTTTCTGTGTTTGCTGGTGCTTGCGGTCACGTCGAATCGCTATAGCCAGCGGCGACTGGGTAGTCGTTGGAAGAGGCTGCACCGGCTTGTGTATGGCGTTCTCGGGCTTGGGTTGCTGCACATGTTATGGATCGTACGAGCGGATCTGAAGGAGTGGGCGATCTATGCCTCTATAGGCGCGTTGCTTCTGGTACTGCGAATTCCGCCTGTGATGCGCCGTATTCCCCGGCTTATTGCAAAAAAACCAGCTTCTGCAACAAAAGTGTAATTAGTGCTTGACGGCAGATTCTGGAAGTCTATAATTCGCCCCACTTCCGGCGCAGTCGAAACGGAAAACTCCTTGGTAAACAAGTAGTTATGCAAGATTCGACAGCGAGTTGCTTCAGTTGATCGAAGTCCAGAAGAAGTTGATAGTGCGGTGTTGTTTGGCGCTATTAACGTTTCGATCTTCTCGGTCGAAAGCGGAGAAAAAGAGGTGTTGACAGCAGCGTGTAACGCTGTAGAATTCGCCTCCCGCTGACGAGAGATCGGAAGCGCAAGTGGTTGAA